>NZ_BAAGYK010000137.1:670-21871 GCF_054779355.1 Azotobacter armeniacus | reverse complement strand
AACGCGGTGTTCGAGCGGCTGCCGCAGGCGGCGCTGCACAACCTCTACGGCCCGACCGAGGCGGCCATCGACGTCACCCACTGGAGCTGCCGCAACGACGGGCAAAGCCAGGTGCCGATCGGCCGGCCGCTCGCCGGCATCCGCACCCAGGTGCTCGACGCGGCGCTGAATGCCGTGCCGCCGGGGGTGGCGGGCGAGCTGTACCTGGGCGGGGTGGGACTGGCGCGTGGCTACCTGGGCCGCGCGGGCCTGACGGCCGAGCGTTTCGTGGCCGACCCGTTCGACCCGGAGGGCGGCCGGCTGTACCGCACGGGCGACCTGGTGCGCTGGAATGCGGAAGGGCAATTGGAGTACCTGGGGCGCCTCGACCACCAGGTGAAGGTGCGCGGTTTCCGCATCGAGCTGGGCGAGATCGAGGCGCAGCTGCTGGCCCAGCCGGAAGTGCGCGAGGCGGTGGTGGTGGCCAAGGAAGGGCCGGGCGGGGCGTTGCTGGTGGGCTATGTGTCGGCGCCGGCGGGCCAGGCCCTCGACAGCGGGATGCTGCGCGAGCGGCTGGGCCGGCTGCTGCCGGACTACATGGTGCCGGGCGCCCTCGTGGTGCTGGAGGCGTTGCCGCTGAACGCCAGCGGCAAGGTGGACCGCAAGGCGCTGCCCGAGCCCGAGCTGGCCGGCAGCCAGACCTACGAGGCGCCGCAGGGGGAGGTCGAACAAGCCTTGGCGGCGATCTGGGCCGAGGTGCTGGGCGTCGAGCGCGTGGGCCGCCGCGACAACTTCTTCGAGCTTGGAGGGCACTCGCTGCTGGCGGTGCAAATGGTAGCTCGCGCTCAAAGCGTGATGCGTGTGCACTTGACGGTCCGGGACGTCTTTCAGCTTCCAACTTTGACGGATATCGCCTCACAGATTGCCGAACAAGCCCGAAAGGACTCCGTGGAGCAGGCGCTCTCAGAAATCGACTCCTTCATCGACAGCCTGGAGAGCGCTTGATGGAAAACACAGCAACCCGTCGCATCGCAGAGCGCTTTTCCCAACTGACTCCTGAACAGCGCCGAACGGTCTATCAGAAGATCCGATCCGAGGGGCTGACGATAGGTCAGTTCCCCGTTCTGGCCCGCGATGAGTCTGTTTGGACTCGCTGTCCGCTCTCCCACGCCCAGTCGCGGCAATGGTTCCTGTGGCAATTGGATCCTGGGAGCACGGCGTACCACATATCAGGTGCGCTACGGCTCAAGGGGCAATTGAATGTACAGGCGCTGAGGTCGAGCTTTGGGGCGCTGGTGGCTCGCCATGAAGCATTGCGCACAGTGTTCCATGTCGATGCCGACGGGTTGGCCGAACAGGTCATTCGGGAGCGGTCTGAGGTCGGGATTGCGGTAATCGATCTCTGCGAGGTCGACGCCGGCGAGCGCGAGTCCCAGGTGTGGGCGGCGGCGCGGCGCATCAGCGACACGCCTTTCGATCTGACGAGCGGCCCGCTGCTGCGGGTGGGCCTGATCCGTGAGGGGACGGACGCGCACGTGCTGGTGGTGGTGATGCACCACATCGTGTCGGATGAGTGGTCGCTGCAGATCATTGTCGACGAGTTCGTGGCGCAGTACTGGGCACACCTCCAAGGTGAAGAGCCGCGATTGCCGGCGTTGCCGATCCAGTACGCCGATTACGCGGTGTGGCAGCGCCACTGGCTGGAGGCGGGCGAGCGCGAGTGGCAGCTCGACTACTGGCGGACACAGCTGGGCACCGAGCATCCGGTGCTGCAGTTGCCCACCGACCGGCCGCGCCGCGCCGATGGCCGCTACCGGGCGGCGCGGCATCAGGTCGAGCTGCCGGAGGTGCTGGTGCGCGGGCTGCACGAGCGCGCCCGTGCCGAGGGCGCGACGCTGTTCATGCTATTGCTGGCCGGCTTCCAGGCGCTGTTGTACCGCTACACCGGGCAGCCGGACATCCGCGTCGGCGTGCCCATCGCCAACCGGCACCGGGTGGAGACCGAGGGGCTGGTGGGGGTGTTCATCAATACCCAGGTGCTGCGCAACCGCCTGGACGGCCGCATGCCTCTGGCCACGCTCCTGCGCCAGGCCAAGGAGGCGGCGCTGGGCGCCCAGGCGCATCAGGACCTGCCCTTCGAGCAACTGGTCGAGGCGCTGCAGCCCGAGCGCAGCCTGGCCACCAATCCGCTGTTCCAGGTGATGTTCAACCATCTGCGCGCCGACTATCGCGCCCTCGAGCGGCTGCCCGGCCTCGATCTGGAGGACTATCCGCTGGACGCGCGGGCGGCGCAGTTCGAGCTGACCCTGGACACCACCGAGCGGCCCGACGGCCGGCTCCAGGCGAGCTTCGGCTATGCGGCGGAGCTGTTCGCGCCGCGCACGATCGAGCGTCTGGCGGAGCATTACCTGCGGGTGCTGCAAGGCCTGGTCGAGACACCCGCCGCGGCGCTGGACGATCTGGACCTGCTCGGCGAGGCCGAGCGCGCCGAGCACCGGCAGTGGAGCGTCGACGAGCGCCACTATCCGGACGCTGAACCCGTCCACCACCTCTTCGAACGCCACGCCCGCGAGCGGCCGGAGGCGGTGGCGCTGATCTTCGACGAGACGCAGCTGAGCTACGCCGAGCTGAACCGCCGGGCCAACCGCCTGGCGCACCGGCTGATCGCCCTGGGCGTGCGGCCCGAGACGCGGGTGGGGATCTTCGTGGAGCGTTCCATCGAGATGGTGGTGGGCCTGCTGGGTATTCTCAAGGCGGGTGGGGCCTATGTGCCGCTCGATCCGGACTATCCCGACGAGCGTCTGGCCTGGATGGTCGAGGACAGCGGCATCGCGCTGCTGCTCACGCAGAGCCACGTCAGGGAGCGAATCACCGGCAGCCGGTCGCTGACCACGCTGGAGCTGGACCGCCTCGACCTCGACGGCGAGCCAGAACACGACCCGCAGGTCGCCCTGCACGGCGACAGCCTCGTCTACGTGATCTACACCTCGGGCTCTACCGGCCGGCCCAAGGGCGCGGCCAACCGGCACCGCTCGCTCTACAGCTGCATGCGCTGGATGCAGGAGCGCTACGGGCTGACCGCGGCCGACGCCGTGCTGCACAAGGCACCGTTCGGCTTCGACGTGTCGGTGTGGGAAATCTTCTGGCCGCTGACCACCGGGGTGCGCCTGGTGGTGTCCCGGCCGGGCGACCAGCGCGACCCGGCGCGGATCGTGGAGCTGATCCGGCGTCACCAGATCACCACGCTCAACTTCGTGCCTTCGATGCTGCAGGCGTTCCTGGCGCACGAGGGCATCGAGACCCAGACGCGCCTGCGCCACGTCATCTGTGGCGGCGAGGCGATGCCGGCCGCGACCCAGCACGAGGCGCTGATGCGACTGCAGGACGTGAGCCTGCAGAACCTCTACGGCCCGACCGAGGCGGCCATCCACGTGACCCAGTGGACCTGCCGCGACGACGGGCAGAGCCAGGTGCCGATCGGCCGGCCGATCAGCGGCATTCGGACCTATGTACTCGACGCGGCGCTGAACCTGGTGCCGCCCGGCGTGGCCGGCGAGCTGTACCTGGGCGGCGTGGGGCTGGGGCGCGGTTATCTGGGGCGCCCTGGCCTGACCGCCGAGCGCTTCGTGGCCGATCCGTTCGGCACGGGCGAGCGGCTCTATCGCACCGGCGATCTGGTGTGCTGGAACGGCGAGGGCCAGCTGGAATACCTGGGGCGCATCGACCACCAGGTGAAGATTCGCGGCCTGCGCATCGAACTGGGCGAGGTGGAGGCGCAGTTGCTGACCCAGCCCGAGGTGCGCGAGGCGGTGGTGGTGGCCCAGGAGGGGCCGAGCGGGGCGCGGCTGGTGGGCTATGTGGCGGCGCCGGGCGGGCAGGCGCTCGACGGCGGCCTGCTGCGCGAGCGGCTGGGCAGGGCGCTGCCGGACTACATGGTGCCGAGCGCCATCGTGGTGCTGGACGCCCTGCCGCTGAACCCCAACGGCAAGGTGGACCGCAAGGCGCTGCCGGAGCCCGAGCTGACCGGCGACCGCGACTACGAGCCGCCGCAGGGCGCGCTGGAGGAGGCGCTGGCGCAGGTCTTGGCCGAGGTGCTGGGCGTCGCACGGGTAGGGCGCCACGACAACTTCTTCGAGCTGGGCGGGCATTCCCTGGCGGCGCTGCGGGTGACCCAGCGGCTGCGGCAGGGCGCCGGCGGTCTGGCCATCGGTCTGCAGGAGCTGTACGCCCATCCCACCGTCGCCGCGCTGGCCACACGCGGTGGCCCGGCTCCGGCGGTGCGGCTGAATCCGCGCGTGCCGGAGCAGGCGCCGCTGTTCTGCCTGCACGACGGCTGGGGCAGCGTGCTGGACTACACGACGCTCGCCCAGGCGCTGGCCGGCCGGGTCACGGTCGTGGGACTGCCGTACCGGCACGGGACGGGCGTCGCGCCGCAGAGTCTGCTCGACCTGGCGCGGCTGCACGCGGCGACGATCAGGGCGCAGCAGCCGGACGGGCCGTACCGGCTCTGCGGCTGGTCGCTGGGCGGCGCACTGGCGCCCCTGGTGGCGGGGCTGCTGGAGGGCGAGGGGCAGGAGGTTCGCTTCGTCGGCGCTATCGACCCGTACGTGCCGGACGCCGCGCCGCAGGCCACGACCTGGCTCGACGAACTCATGGGCTTCTTCGCGATCCTGCTGCCCGCGCACCGGCACGCCGGATTGCTGGACGATGCCAGCGTCCGCGCCCGACTCGACGCCACCGTGGCGACCCCCGAGTCGATCCGTGGTCTGGTCGATCTGGTGCTGGCGCGGGTCGAGCGGGAGCAGTTGCACGAATACGGCCTCCTGAGCAGTCAGGAGCTGGTGGACATGTTCCTCACGGCACGCGCCCTCGACCGTCTGGCACAGGTGCCATGCGTGGCGCCGCCGCTGCAGGCGCCGGTGACGGCCTGGTGGTCCGGGGGGCGCGAGGCGGCGGAAAGCCAACGCTTCTCCGCCTGGCTGGGCATCGCCAGGCAGGCGGACCGCCGGAGCGCGGCGGACCATCTGCGCATCGTGCGCCAGCCGGAGGTCGCCGTCGATCTGCTGGAGTCGGTGATAGGGTAGGGGCGAGCAAGAGCGCTGGAGGCTGGAGGGCTGGACGGAAAGGCAGTTCTCGTTCGGTCTCCAGCTTTTCAGTTGGCAACGGCGGGCTGGTCCTGCGCGCCGAGGCCGTCCTACATTTGATCGTGCCTACGCCCCTGCGTAGGCACGGCACATGTTTCTGTCTTCCCCAGTCAGGCTCCCACGCGAGAGCGTGGGAAGCATCGGAACGCCACCCTGATCATGGATGTCGAGCGCACCCGCGTCCTGTGGGTGGGATTGGGCAACAGCCGCCAGGCCATCCGTCCTTTCTTCGAGCAGCTTGGCGAGCGCTGCCGGCAGATCGAAGCGGTGGCGATGGACATGAACACGGCCTTCGACCTGAAGGTGAAACAGCACTGCCCCCAGGCGGAAGTGCTGTACGACCTGTTCCATGTCGTCGCCCGCTACGGCCGCGAGGTGATCGATCGCATCCGGGTCGACCAGGTCCATGCCCTGCGCCATGACAAGCCGGCCCTCCAGGTGGTCAAGCAGAGCCGCTGGCTGCTGCTGTTCAACCGGGAGAACCTGAAGGACGACCAGGCGGTGCAACTGCGGGAGTTGCTGGCCGCCAACCAGCCGCTGGCCACTGTCTATGTGCTCAAGGATACGCTGAAGGAGGTCTGGTATGCGCCCAGCGTACGGGAAGGCTGGCGGTGCTGGCGGGCCTGGCTGCGTCATGCCCGGGAGAGTGGCCTGGCACCGCTGCCGCGCCTTGCCTGGAACCTCAGGCGCTACGCTCGAAGTATCCTGGCCAGTGCCCGCTTTCGCATGCACACCAGCCTGCGGGAGGGGGTGAACAACCTCATCAAGCGCATGGCCCATGGCTTCAAGGATTCGGACTCCTTCTTCCTGAAAATCAAGGCCTCTTCCCTGGGAAGATGCGATGAACCATAAAAAAGCGCCGGAAGCAGAAAGCTGAACGAAACGGCTCTTCTCGTTCAGCCTCCAGCGCTTTTATCGGCTTTTATCGCTTGTCTTCAGAAGCTCACGCTCAGGCTGGCGCTGGCCGTGCGTGGGGCGCCGGCGACGAGACCGTAGCGTTCCGCACTGCTCCAATAGTTCTTGTCGAACGCGTTGTCGAGGTTGAGGCGGAGTGTGGTGTGGGCTGCGCCGATCCTGGTTTCGTAGCGGGTGCCGAAGCCGAACACATCGTAGGATTCGGCGGATTCACCCTTGTTGTCTTCGTGGACATGGCGAGCGCCGTTGTACGTCCAACTGCCGGTGAAGGTCCAGCCGTTGAGCCATAGCGGGCTGTATTCGGCGATCGCCGAGAAGCGCCTGGCCGGCACGTCGGCGGGGCGGTTCTCATCAGTCTCCTCGCTGCCATCCATGAGTCTGGCATCGAGGAACATGGCGCTGGCGAAGATCGTCCACTCCGGCGAGGCCTTGCCGGTGAGCGAGAGTTCCAGTCCCTGATGGCGTTGCTCGCCTTCCTTCACCAACATCTTTTGGCGTGATCCGTCGGAGTTGTACGTATCGAGGTCCTTGATGTACTGGGCGGGCTTCTCGATGCGGAACAGCGAGGCGTCGAAGTTCAGGCCCCGGGCGAATTCCACCTTGAGGCCGGCTTCCCATTGCTCGCTGATCAGCGGGCTCATCTGTTGGTTGTAGTTAACGGTGTTGCGCGGCGCAGTGCGGCCCTGCTCCAGGCCCTCGATGTAGCTCACATAGAGCGAGACGTTCGATTGCGGCTTGTAGACCAGCGCGTAGCTGGGGGTGAAGACGTATTCCTTGTACTCCTCGCTTCGGTGGCCGGTGCTGGTGTTGTAGCTTCTCTGGGTGCGCATGGAATAGCGGCCGCCCCAGTGCAGCTTCCAGGACTCGCCGAAGGAGATCACGTCGTGGAGGAACACGCCGTCTTCCTCGACGCGGCGGGCCAGCCTGGAGTCGGGCACCTCGGGCGAGGGGTTGGCGATGGGCACGGGGTTGTAGATATTGCTTTTACCGATCTCGCCCCAGAATCCGTCGCCCCAGCGCTGCTTGAGGCGGTGCATCATGCCGCCGAAGGCCAGCTCGTGGTTGAAGGGGCCGGTGTCGAAGCGGCCGTTGACCGTCAGGCGGGCGTTGATCGGGTTGGCTTCCTGGTCCGGTGAGTCATACAGGTAGACCGTACTGTCGCCGTTTTCCTGGATGTCCGAGTGGGACCAGATCTGGTTCTGCTCGCGGCGCAGCTTCGACCAGTTGCCGTCGAGGGTGAAGGACCAGTCGTCGTTGAACTGGTGCTTCAGCTTGCCGCTCACCATGGTGAACTCGGTGGGGTAGCGCGCCCAGCGCTGGCCGAGGAAGGTGCGCGGATCGAAGCCCGACGGCAGCTTGCCGTTGGCGTCGGCTTCCAGGAAGGGCTGGCCGTTCTGCTCGCGGCGTTCGTATTCGACGTCGAACTCGAGGGTGGTATCGGGAGTGAGCAGTGCGTCGGTGGCCAGGGCGAAGAAGCGCCGTTCGCCGTCGACCTGGCGCACGTAGGAGCGCTCCTCTTCGGTGGCGGCGTTGATCCGCAGGCCGAAGCGACCATCGTTGGTGCGGCGGCTGATGTCGATGTGGCCCCTGGTGTTGTCGAACTCGTTGACGTAGTAGTTGATCTCGGTGAGCGGACCCGCCGTGGGCCGCTTGGTCACATAGTTGATCAGGCCGCCCGGTCCGGCGAAGCCGGTCTGCAGGGCGGACAGGCCCTTGAGGACCTCGACCCGTTCCTTGTTCTCCAGGCCCATGGACTGCAGGTTGACCATCATCTGCCCGTTGTAGCGGAAGTTGACCGTGTTATCGAGGACGAAGCCGCGGATGGACGGCGAGCTGTACCAGCCGGGGTTGGCGATCGACGAGGTCACGCTGGCGTCCAGCTTGTCCAGGTCGGAAATGCTCTTGACGTTGTGGTTCCTCATCAGCTCGCTCGGCAGCACCTTGACCGAGAACGGCGTATCGAGGATGTCCTGTTCGCTGAAGCCGGCGATCGAGGAACTCTTCACGCGGTAGCCGCTGGCGGCCGTGCCATCGGGCTCCGAGTCGGCGGTGATGGTGAGCGTGGGAAGCGTCGCCGTCTCGCTGGCCTGCTTCCCGGGCGATACTTTAGCGATTTTCTCTTGCTCCTCGGACGACGTTGTAGCGGTCGTCTCTTGATCTTCCGCGCGCGCGGGGCTTGCTGCGAGCGCAACGCTCAGCAGCAAGGCAGCCTGCAGTGCTCGGGCGATAGGAGTGAGTTGAGTTTGTGCATCGGGTTTGCAGAAGTTGCTCTTGATTTTCATGGCTTAGGCTTGGATCAAGGGAGGAAATTTGTTGAATCGGTTCCAGTCGCCCTCCCTGGCGTGCCGCTCAGTGCGCCAACGCCGGTGCACCTTGCAATGCCTTCATGGCGGCGCTCGCGAAGATCTCGACCACGCGGCCTATCTGCGCATCGGCGATGATGAGCGGCGGCAGGAAGCGCACCACACTGCCATGCCTGCCGCCGAGCTCGATGATCAGGCCGTGGCGCAGGCATTCGGCCTGCAGGGCGCTCGCTGTGAAAGATGCAAGGGTTGTCCTTGAACGGGCGGAAGCACTCGGGGATGTTGGCGCTGCCGCTGATGCCCACCACTTTGCCGCTTCTCGTCGATGACGATCGCGAGTGCGATGTTGGACAGGCTGAAACCGACGCCGATGAAATCGCGAGCAACCATGATTGGCTCCTTGTGGAAAATATTGGGGCGACGCGCCGGTGCCGGATGCGCGGATGACCGCGTCAACGGGAAGGGCGATTGCGCTGCTCATACTCTCTATAACGAAATGGCCGGGCATTTGTTTAGTCGCCCGGGCGGGTTGTCATCGCGGCGGCTGTCCCGGCATCGAAGGTGCGGATCGGGAGGCCTGTGCCAATACGTACAACCCAAGACGAACGAGGCCGCCGAATGTTTAGTCGCATGCGTGGCGTTCGCTTCGCCGGCTAAACGCCCAGTCCCGTCGTCCGTTTATGTATGCAAGTTCGGCGTGCGGGGGCCGTATGAGGGGGGCCAGGGCTGTCGCGCAGCGGGTTCGCCAGCAGGCCTCCGACCGGATGTCCGAACTGCCAGCGGGCGGCAGAGGTTTTGCCGGATCTTGGAACCACCACGTGATCGCACCGACATGCCGAAGACAAAACTCGTCTATATCTGGTCCCTGAGAAATGCCGCCGCCGACAAGGCTGGGCAGCACATCGAATACAAAGGGGGGGTTCGATACATGAAGTCCCCGCTCGAATACCTGGCCGAAGCGCTCAATGACACCGGGCTGGGGGATGCCTATTCCCTGGAGGGGGTGATCTACGACGACGACGAGGGCTCGTCGCTCGACAGGGAAAAGCTCAAGGACTATGGCTTTTCGTACCGGCCAGAAGGGCAATGGTTCTATCCGCCGGAGCTGTGCGTGCAGGGACGGCGCCTGAACGATCTCCTCTGCCCGATACCTTCCACCTACCGGCGCCTTCCCATGAGCGCCCCCGAGCGGGTGGCGGGGAAGAGCGACTTCGAGCGGCGCCTGCTGGACAGGCTGTTCGAGCTGGAGGCCGAGCTCGTCGTGCTCGACGGCCTTCTGGTCATCCTGGACGAGCTGGTTCGTCCGGGCAGTGCGTTCCACCGGAAGATCGTGAATATTCATCCCGGCATCACCCGGATCGAGTCTCCCTACGAGCGCCGCGGTGCTTACGCGACGCTCGACGCCCTGCATGGGGTACACGGCAGGAAGGTGGTCGATTGGGAAACGATGGAAACGAAGCCGGTGCCTGTGGTGAACATGACGGGTGCATCGTTTCACTATGTGGACAATGGCATCGACTCCGGCGAGGTGATCGTCGATGTGTTGAAGACCGAGATCGACCCGGAGGATACGATCCTGGAACTGCGCTGGAACAACTTCAACAACAGCCTGTTCCCGGCATTGCACCAGGGCCTCGCACATCTGGCGGGAGTCTGACCGGGCTGTCCAATGATCACTTTCTACAACGACCAGCACATCCACCATCAGGGAAAGATGGAGATGTTCCGTGGCGAACTCGTGCCCTGCTTCGAGGTGGCGGCGCGCGTCGACCATGTCATGGACGAGCTGCGCCGGCGCAGGCTCGGCGTGATCGAGCAAGCGCAGGCTTTCGACGATTCGGCGCTGACGCGGGTCCATGCGCGCCGCTATGTCGAGTTCCTGCGTGGCGCCTGGGACGAATGGGTGGCGCTGGATCCGACCAATAGTCAGCGCGATGCGCTGCCTTCGGTCTGGCCGGTGCGAAACCATCGCAGCGACGTGCTGCCGGAGAATTTCTCGGCCCGCATGGGGCTGTTCTCCTTCGATGCGGGCACCCCTTTGACCGCCGGCACCTGGCGCGCTGCGCGCAGCGGCGCATGGTGCGCGCTTTCTGCGGCCGGCCGGGTGCTGGCCGGCGAAAGGGCGGCCTTCGCGTTGACGCGCCCACCCGGACACCATGCGGGCCACGACTTCTTCGGCGGCTATTGCTTTCTCAACAACGCTGCCATCGCGGCGCAGGCCCTGCGCGACGGCGGCGCCCGCCGGGTCGCCGTGCTGGACATCGACTACCACCACGGCAACGGCACGCAGTGCATCTTCTACGACCGTGCCGACGTCTTCTACTTGAGCCTCCACGGTGATCCGCGCACCGAATATCCGTTCTATCTCGGTCATGCCGACGAGACGGGCGGGGGAGCCGGCCTTGGCTTCAATCTGAATCTGCCGCTGCCGCGGGGCACGGGCTTCGCCGCCTGGTTCGCCGCGCTGTCGCAGGCGCTGCGTACCATCGTCGACTACCAGGCCGATGCTCTGGTCGTGTCCTTGGGCGTGGACACCTTCGAGGGAGACCCGATCTCCGGATTCCAGCTCCACAGCGACGATTATTTCCAGGTGGGCGAAGCACTCGCCAGTGCCGGCCTTCCCTCCGTGTTCGTGTTCGAAGGGGGCTATGCGGTGGCCGAGGTAGGTATCAACACGGTGAACGTGCTGGAGGGGTTTCAGCGGCGTTCCTGACAAGCTGCGGGGTTGACCTCTCCTGGCCTCGGCACTCCGGTCTTCCGTGTCGTCGCCGTGCCGTTCGGCCCTCGCATCCCATTTCCGGGGCCTGTCATCAATATCGGAGAAACGATCGATGACAGGCCCCAATGGATTCGGAGTGAATATGTATAGATTGTCTCGACGAAATACAGTGGGCGGGCTCCTCCGGAAGGGCTGCGCGATGTCGCTGGCGATGGGGCTGTTCGCGTTGGCGCCTGCGCTGCAGGCGCGGAGCGGCGACGACATCTCAGCCGACCCGATGGTGAGCGGCGTCGAGATCCGCCGCACCACAGACGGCATCCCGCACCTGCGCGCCGCGAGCTGGCGCGAGCTGGGCTTGGGCGTCGGCTACGTGCAGGCGCAGGACGCCCTGTGCACGCTGGCCGATGCCTTCGTGACCTACGAGGGCCGGCGCGCCTGGTTCTTCGGACCCGAGGCGCGGCCGGCGCGCGATTCCACCTTCGGCCGGCCGAAGAATCTGGACCTGGACTTCTTCTTTCGCGCCTTCGCGGACGATGCGATGGTTGCGCGGCTGCGTGCCGAACAACCGCCTGAGCTGAACGAGCTGATCGAGGGCTTCGCCGCGGGCTATAACCGCTATCTGACCGAGGCGCGTCGTGGGCACGAGCCTTCTGAGCGACGCGCCTGCCTCAACGAGCCCTGGGTGCGCGAGATCGGCGCAATCGACCTGTATCGCCGCATATTTGCCGCCCAGATCGCCGCTGGTTATTCGCGTTTCATCCCGGAGATCGTCAACGCCAAACCGGCGGCATCCAGGACGGCCGGTGCCGGCGATGCCGCAGCCCTGCGCGCCAAGCTGGCTCAGCGCGTTGGCGAGCAGGCGGGCCTGGGCAGCAACATGCTCGCCTTCGGCCGGCAGGCCACCGGGGAGGAGGGCGCGGTGCTCTTCGGCAACCCGCACTGGTACTGGGGCGGTCCGGATCGCTTCTACCAGATGCACCTGACGATTCCCGGCCGGCTCGACGTGGCCGGCGTCGCCTTCCTCGGCGTGCCGGTGATCATGCTCGGCTTCAACGAGCACGTGGCCTGGAGTCATACGGTGTCGGAGGCGCGTCGCTTCGGCCTGTTCGATCTGACGCTCGACGCGGCCGACCCGACCCGCTACCAGGTCGACGGCAGGCCAGAGCCGATGGTGGCGCGAGAGGTGAGCGTGGAAGTTCGCGACGAGGATGGCGGCTCGCGCCGCGTGGCGAGAACCCTTTACAGCACGCGCTTCGGGCCGGTGGTCGACCTGGGTGGCCACGATGCCGCCTTCGGCTGGGGTGCCGCGCATGCGCTGGCGATCCGCGACGTGAATACGGAGAACTTCCGTATCTTCCGCAACTTCTTCTACTGGAACCAGGCGAAGTCGCTCGACGAGTTCATCGCCATCCAGCGCCGCGAGGCAGCGGTTCCCTGGGTCAATACGGTGGCGATTGCGCGCAGCGACGCCCGCGTCTGGTATGGCGATGTCGGCGCGGTGCCCAACGTGCCCGATGCACTACGCGAGGTGTGTGCCACGCGATTGGCGAAGGGCTTCGCCAGCCTGGATGCGGCGACCCCCTTCCTGGATGGCAGTCGTTCGGCCTGCGACTGGCGCGTGGATGCCGCGGCGGCGCAGCCGGGCGCCATGCCGGCCCATGCAATGCCGGGGCTGCTGCGTGAGGACTATGTCGCCAACATGAACGACAGCTATTGGCTGGCCAACGTCCGCCAGCCGCTGGAAGGCTTTCCCGCCGTGCTGGGTGGGGAACGGCAGCCTTTGTCGCTGCGCGGACGGCTGGGCCACCGGATCGCCGCCGAGCTCTCCCAGGGTTCGCCACATTCGGCGCAAGCCCTGAGCCGTCGCCTGATGCAGGCGGTGCTCACGCCACGCGCCTACTCGGCCGAGCTGTTCAAGGATGACCTGCTCGCGCAGGCCTGTGCGCACCCGACGGTGGAATTGAATGCCGATGCCTTGGAGGCAGCGGGGCCGGGTCGCAACGCCAAGGTCGAGTTGCCCACGCGGAAGAAGGTGGATGTCGCCCCTGCCTGCGAGATCCTGCGGCAATGGTCCAACAAGGCTGATGCCGACGACCGCGGCGCATTGCTGTGGGAAGCCTTCTGGGCGCGCCTGGAAGGGATTCCGGACGACGCGTTCTACCAGGTGGCATTCTCCATCGAGGCGCCGCTGGAAACCCCGCGTGCGCCGAGCGCAGGCGACGGTCGCGTGGCCCAGGCCCTGGCGGCCGCGGTGGTATCGCTGGCCGAGAAGGGCCGGGCCCTGGATGCACCGCTCGCCAGCGAGCGCTTCGTGGAGAGCGGCGGTCGCCGGCTGCCACTCTACGGCGGGTGCCATTCGGTCGGCTATTTCACCGTGGCGTGCAATCAAGAAGGCGGCGAGCGAATGGGGCCGAACTCGCTGGCCAACAGCTACCTGCAGGTGGTGCGCTTCGGTCCGCATGGCGTGGAGGCGCACACGCTGCTGGCCCATGGCGAGGACGAGTCGGCCGTCGACAATGGCCGCGGCACGGCACCGGTGGAGCGCTACGCGCGCAAGGATTGGCTGCGCTTTCCGTTCCGTGAGGAGGAGATCGCCCGCGATCCGGGGCTCAGGCCGGTGGTGCTGCAACCCTGATCGGGCGTGAAGGCTCGCGTTGCCTGGCCCGTCCGGCGGCAGCGAGCCGGGAGCCGGGAGCCGGGAAGCCAAGAGAGGGATCACGGACGATCCTCTGGGCCGAAACGTCCATTTCCTTCCGAGGGCAGGGGCATGCTAAGGCGTATGGGCCGAGGTTCAAACCCCCATGACGGTTCAGACGGGGGATATTCACCTAAACAAACCGGGGGGGCGTTCGTCTTGAATGGAGTCCGTCAGTGTTCTCCCGACCCGACCCGAGGTGATCCGTCCGTGCTTGCCCATCTGATCAGACAATCCCGCCGCCTGCTGGCCGCCGCCGCCATCGCGAGCGTCGTATCCGGGGTGTGCGGCGTGCTGCTTCTCACCCAGATCAATGCCGCGCTGACAGCGGATGGCTCGGCGGAGCGCGCCGACCTGGCCTGGCGCTTCGCTGCCATCGCGCTGGCAGCGATGCTCGCCCACATGCTCTCATCGGTGCTGTTCGAGCGCCTGAGTCAGCGCTCGCACGCCGAGCTGCGGCGCTTCATTTCGGCGCGGGTGATCGGCACCGATTTCCGTCGGTTGGAGGAAATCGGCGGTCCGCGGGTGCAGTCGGCCTTGTCCGAGCACAGCGCCAAGGTCGCCGAATTTTTCGTGAGTTTCCCGGCCATCCTGGTCAATGCCATCGTCGTGGCCGGCTGCCTGGCCTACATGGCCTGGTTGTCCTGGCCGGTGTTCCTCGCGGCGGTGCTGGTCGTTGGGCTGGGCTCGCTGGGCTACCACCTCGCGCACCTGCGGGCGATCCGCCACCTGGAGGTCGCCTCCAAGGAGCAGGACCGCCTGTTCGGCCATTTCCGTGCGCTGGTGGAGGGGGCCAAGGAACTGCGCCTGCATGCGTCCAAGCGGGCGCGCTTCTCGACGGACGTGCTGGGCGCGTCGATCGAAGGCGTGCGCCGCGAGCGTGCGCTCGGCATGTCGATCTTCGTCGTCTCGGCGGCCTGGGGCAATTTCCTGATCTATGCCTTCATCGGCCTGGTGCTGTTCGTGCTGGTGGGCGATGTGCCCGACCGGGCGCGCATCATGACCGGCTTCGCGCTGGTCTTCGTCTACATGGTGGCGCCGCTGGAGAACCTGCTGCTCGCCCTGCCAAGGGCCAATCTGGCGAAGGTCTCGGCGGCACGCATCGACGAGATCACAGACGAGTTGCAGCAGCGCGAGGTCGACGCGTCCCCGCAGCCTCTGGCCGCGTTCGCGAGCCTGACCCTGGAGGGTGTGTGCCATCGCTACTACCATGAGGCTGCCGACGAGTTGTTCACGCTGGGGCCGATCGACCTGGACTTCGCGCCCGGGCAACTCAGCTTCCTGGTGGGTGGCAACGGCAGCGGCAAGACCACACTGGCCAAGCTGCTGGTGGGCCTCTACCGGCCGGAAGAGGGGACGACCCGGCTCAATGGCGAAGCGGTGGACGACGCGAACCGCGACGGCTATCGTCAGAGCTTCTCGGCAATCTTCTCGGACTTTCATTTGTTCGACCGTCTGCTCGATGCGCCCTCGGCCGACCTGGATGCCAAGGGCAACGCGTTGCTCGCCAAGCTCCACCTGCAGCACAAGGTGCAGGTGCGCGACGGCGCGTTCACCACACGCTCGCTCTCCCAGGGCCAGCGCAAGCGCCTGGCGCTGGTCGTGGCCTACCTCGAGGACCGACCCTTCCTGGTCTTCGACGAGTGGGCGGCCGACCAGGATCCGGTATTCAAGGAAGTGTTCTATCGCGAACTGCTGCCCGAGCTGAAGGCCATGGGCAAGACCGTGCTGGTGATCTCCCACGACGATCGCTACTTCCACCTCGCCGATCGCCTGATTCGCATGGAGAACGGCCAGGTGGTGGCGGTCGAGACGCCGAGCCGGCACACGGCGGCGAGCCCGCACCCGATCGATCTCGGCGTCATGTCCTGATGCGGTGGTGGTTTGCCGGGGCCGTCCAGGGCGGGCAAGGGCGCCGATTCGCCGGCGTGCGCTGGAGGATCGATCGTCCGCTACTGGTACTGATCCATCGCTATGTGGGCCTGACGATGGCGGGCTTCCTGCTGGTGGCGGGCCTCACCGGGAGTCTGCTGGCCTGGAGCGAGGAACTGGACGTGGCCATCAGCCCGGCGTTGTTCCGCGCCGTGCCGCCCGAGCCGGAGGCTCCACCGCTCGATCCCCTGACCCTGCGCGAGCGCGTGCAGGCCCTGCATCCGGATGCTTTCGTGGCGCGTGTGCCGCTGACGGTGGAGCCGGGGCGGTCCCTGGTCTTCCGTCTCTTCGCGCTGCCCGATCCGGCTACGGGCGCGGTTCCCGATCTGGCCAACGACCAGGTCTTCGTGAACCCGTACACGGGCGAGGTGCTCGGCGAGCGGAAGTGGGGCGACATCACGCAGGGAGCGAAGAACCTCATGCCCTTCATCTACCGCCTGCACTACTCGCTGGCGCTGGGCACCGTCGGCAGCTACGCCTTCGGCATCGTCGCACTGTTGTGGGCGCTGGACTGCTTCGCGGGCGCTTACCTCACATTCCCGGCCCGGCAGCGCAGCAAGGCGCAGGGTGCGGTGGGAAGAAGCTGGCTGGCCCGCTGGTGGCCGGCATGGAAGGTGCGCTGGACGGGCGGCAGCTACAAGTTGAACTTCGACCTGCATCGTGTCGGCGGTCTGTGGCCGTGGGCGATGCTGTTCGTGCTGGCCTGGAGCAGCGTGGCCTTCAACCTCTCCGAGGTCTACGACCCGGTGATGAAGGCGCTCTTTGCGCATCAGCCGGACGAAAAGGGGCTGCCCAAACGGGCAGCCCCGCAACTCGCACCGGCCATCGACTGGCAGCCGGCGCGGGAGGTCGGCCGCCGGCTGATGGCCGAGCAGGCGCGATTGCAGGGATTTACCGTGCTCCGAGAGGACGTGCTCACCTACGATCCGCACGAGGCGCAGTACAGCTACCGTGTGCATAGTGATCGCGACGTGTCCCAGCACTGGGGGAGCACCCGGGTGAGCTTCGACGCTGACTCCGGTGCGCTCATGCATGTCTGGTTGCCCACAGGAGCGGCCAGCGGCGACACCATCCGCACCTGGATCACCAGCCTGCACATGGCGGCGCTGTGGGGTGTGCCGTTCAGGCTCTTCGTCTGCGCGATGGGACTCGCGGTAGCGATGCTGTCCGTCACCGGCGTGGTGATCTGGTGGAGGAAGCGCCAGGGCCGCGTCAAGATGGCGAGCAAGCGAATAGCGGAGAACGCTCCCGCTGCCCATGCGGCCAGGGCGGGCGGGCAATGAGGTTTTGATGGCCACGGTGTGTGCTGCTCTGGGGCTGAGCCTGCCCTTCTGCGACGACTGTTCCCGCCGCGACGCGCCGCCAGCGTAGAAGCCACCGCCACCGCGGCCATGGTGGGAAAGGCCAGCGGCCGTTTCCCACCCTACGGGAGCCTTGCCGGCGCCGAGCACTCGTCAATCGTAGGGTGGAAAACTCGCGCAGCGATTTTCCACCAGCACCGCGGCCAGGATGGGTCTGGCCGATTCCGCCCCCTCAGCGCCGCCCCAGGCAGAACATGCAACAGACCCCGCCGAGCAGCGAGGCCAGCAGCCCGGCCGGCAGCTGCACGGGGAACAGCAGGTTGCGCCCCAGCCAGTCCGCCAGCAGCATGGTCAGTGCGCCGAGCAGGCTGGCGCCGAGCAGCTGCGGCAGCGCCCGGGACAGGCCGAGTAGGCGCGCCAGGTGCGGTGCGAGCAGGCCGACGAAGCTCAGTGGGCCGACCACCAGTGTCGCCCCCGCGGTCATCAACGCCGCCAGCAGCAGAAGGCACAGGCGGTTGCGCGCCGTGCTCTCGCCGAGCGGCAGCAGCTCCAGCCAGCGCGCGCAGGGCAGCAAAGCGGCGAGCAGCAGCAGGGCGCAGGCGAGCATCGTCCAGGCGGTCGGCGCGTCGACGAAATAGGTGGAGCCGGACATCCAGCCGAGCAGGTTCTGCCCGCGTGGGTCGCCGCCGGCCAGCAGGATCACCTGCAGCGCGTCGAGGAAGGCGGTGATGGCAATGCCGATCAGCAGCAGCCGCTCGGGGGCGAAGCCGCTATGGTGGCTCATTGCCGCGATCAGCAGCAGCACCGCCAGGGCGCCGCCGGCGCCGAGCGGCAGCTGCAGCGCCAGGCCAGCGCCGGGCAGCAGGAACAGCAGCGCCACTTGGCCGAGCGCCGCGCCGGCTCCGAGGCCGAGCACCTCGGGACTGGCCATGGGGTTGGCGGTGAGCCGCTGCACCAGGCTGCCGGCCAGCGCCAGCAGGATGCCCGCGGCGATGGCGACCACCACCCGTGGCAGGCGCCAGTCGAGCAGCTCGCCGCCGGCCTGCCAGCTCCAGCCGTGCAGGCCCTGGCCGAAGCCGAGGGCGAGCGGCACGGCGAGCAGCAGCAGGGCGCCGAGCAGGCCGAGCCGGCGCAGCGGTTGCGGATGGCGCCAGGTCGGGGAGCCGGCGGCGGCCTGCGGACGCCCGCGGCCCAGCTGCAGGCGCGGCAGCAGCCAGAGCAGCAGCGGCGCGCCGAGCAGGGCGGTGGCGGCGCCGGTCGGCAGCAGTTCGGCCAGCGGCCCGGCGAGGCGCTGGATGGCCAGGTCGGTGAGCATCAGCAGCACCGCGCCCAACAGCGGTGCCTGGAGCAGCCGCTCGATGAAGCGCCGGGCGCCGAGCAGACGGGCGATGGCCGGGGCGGCCAGGCCAATGAAGCCGATCCCCCCGACGCTGCTGGTCACGCAGGCGCTGACATACACCGCCAGGGCCAGGCCGGCGAAGCGCAACAGGCCGAGCGGCACGCCGAGGCTGCGCGCGCTGCTGTCGTCCAGCTCCAGCAGGCCGAGCGGGCGTAGCAGCGGCAGCAGCAGGAGCAGAGCCAGGGCCAGGCGCGGCAGGAGGAAGGTCACGCCCTGCCAGCCGTTCTGGCTGAGCGAGCCGGAGCCCGAGATGAATACCGCGCTGAGGTCCTGCTCGCGGGCCAGCATCAGGCCCTTGGCCAGGGCGCCGAAGTAGAGGCCGACCACCAGCCCGGCGAGGATCACCGTCAGCGGCGCCAGGCCGCGTCGCCAGACGAGGGCGAACACCAGCAGTGTCGAGACGCCGCCGCCGGCCAGGGCGACCCATTCACGGCCTTCGACCAACAGTTCCGGCGCCCACAGGGTGGCCAGCGCCAGCGCCAGCTGGGAGCCGCTGGCCACACCCAGGGTGCCCGGCGAGGCCAGCGGATTGCGCAGCACCTGCTGCATCAGGGTGCCGGCCAGGGCCAGCGCGGCGCCGCACAGCGCCGCCATGCACAGGCGTGGCAGCCAGCTGAAGTGCAGGGTCAACTGGCCCATGTCGTCCGCCGCGGGGGTGAACAGGGCCGGCAGCCACTGCGCCGGGGGCAGGCGTCCGGCGAGATCGGCGGCGGCCAGGGTCGCGGCGGCGAGCAGCAAGGCGAGGCACAGTCCGAGCGGCCGCCGGCTGGCGGCAGGGTGGGCGTCAGTCGCGGGCAGGTCGGTCATGGCAGGGGCCTGTCCTTCTGGATGTCTGGTCGCGGGGCCGTGGCCAGGTGCTCTTCGAGCAGGCCGGCGAAGCGCTCGGCGGCGAGCAGGCCGTTGAAGCTCCACACCGGCGGCAGGCCATGCATGCGCCCGGCGCGGACCAGCGGCAGGCGCTGCCAGAGCGGGCTGGCGGCCAGGCCGCGTTCGGCATCCGGCGGCAGCGGTTCGAGGTAGATCAGCGCTGCCTCCGGGCGTTCGGCCAGCCGCTCGATGCCGACCTGGGCGAAGCCCCAGTAGTTGGTGCGACCCGTCCAGGCGTTCTCCAGTCCGACCCGCGCGAGCACACCCTGGTAGAGGCTCTGCGCGCCGAACAGGCGGACATGCCGCGCATCGAGGAAGCTGATCACGTAGAAGGGCGGCTGCGGGCGCTGCGCCAGGTGTTCGCGGACTGCTGCCAGCCGGGCCTCGACGCGGGCGATCAGCGCCTCGCCGGCGGCCTCGCGCCCGAGCAGCCCGGCCAGTTCGCGGACCACCCGCTGGGCGCCTTCGTAGGCCTCGCCGTCCGGGGTGAAGATCGCCAGGCTCTTGACCGGGGCGATGCGCTCCAGCCGGGCGCGGGCGCTCTCGAACTGCGGACTGATGAGGATCAGGTCGGGCCTGAGCTGGGCGAGTAGTTCCAGGTTGGGTTCGACGCGCAGGCCAAGATCGACCACTCCGGCCGGCAGCACGGGTTCGCCGACCCAGCGCCGATAGCCGTCGGTCTGCGCCACGGCGATGGGCGTCACGCCCAGGCCGAGCAGGGTTTCGGCCAAGCCCCAGTCGATCGCCGCGATGCGTTGCGGAGTCGCGGCCAGGGGCTGCGGACAGAGCGTCAGCAGCAGCGCGGCGAGCAGGGCACGCATCACTGCACCACGGCGATCGGCTGGCCGGCATCGGGATGTTGCAGCACGCGCATCGGGATGCTGTAGATCACCTCCAGGGTGGCGGGGTTCATCAGTGCGGCCGGCGTGCCGTTGACCAGCAGGCGGCCGCCGTGCAGGGCTACCAGCCGGTCGCAGTAGCGGCTGGCCATGTTGATGTCGTGCAGCACCACCACCACGCCGAGTCCAAGGTGCCGGCTGAGGTCGCGGAGCAGGGCGAGGACTTCCACCTGATGGGCCAGGTCGAGCGCCGAGGTGGGCTCGTCGAGCAGCAGGTAACGGGTGTTCTGCGCCAGCAGCATGGCCAGCCAGACGCGCTGCCGTTCGCCGCCGGAGAGCTGGTCGGCCAGCCGCCCGGCGAAGCCCGCGGTGCCGGTCAGCTCCAGCGCGCGGTCGACGTGGGCCCGGTCGTCGGCCGTGAAGCGTCCCAGCAGGCCGTGCCAGGGGTAGCGGCCGAAACCGACCAGCTCGCGCACCGTCAGGCTTTCCGCCGCCGGCAGCTGCTGCGGCAGATAGGCGACATGGCGGGCGAAGGCGCGCTCGGACCAGGCGGACAGCGGCCGGTCGTCCAGCCGCAGCCGGCCGCCGGCCGGCGCCAGCTGGCGGGCCAGCAGCTTGATCAGGATGGACTTGCCGGAGCCGTTGTGGCCGATCAGGCCGATCATCTGGCCGTGGGGAATCTGCAGGCTGACCTGCTGCAGCAGGCTGCGGCCGGCCAGGTTGAAGCTGACGTCGTCCAGCTCGAACATCGGAACTCCAGTCCTTGTGTGGCGGAGCAGCAACGCTGCGGGGAAGCCGAGACTTTAATTCAGATGATAATGCTTATCAATTGATTGGTAGGCTCGGACGGCTCTAGGGCGCGGCCGGGAAGGAATCCGCCCATGAAAATAAGAAATAAAATTCTAAAACTATATTGACTGGAATTTTTTTCCAATCAGGGTTCAACCCTGCCCGACGAACGAAGGACCGGTCCGGTTCGATCCCGAACCTGCCGGTAACCGCCAACAACAATAAACAAGGTGCCGTCATGCATACCGCCAGTTCCTCCCGGGCCTTGGCCCGCACGCGCGCAGTCCTGCTCGCAACTTTCCTGTTCCTCGCCAGTTCT
>NZ_BAAGYK010000137.1:0-495 GCF_054779355.1 Azotobacter armeniacus | reverse complement strand
GGTCGAGGACTCCGCCGGCGACCTGATCCGGCAGCTCGGCCATGTGGAGAACTTCATCGCACAGAAGGTCGACGTGATCGTCGTCAACCCCGCCGATACCGCCGATACCGCCGATACCGCCGATACCGACACGATCACCGAACGCGCCACCCAGGCCGGCATTCCGCTCGTGTACCTGAACAGCCGCCCGGAGGTGAAGGACTTCCCCCCGGGCGTGGTTTTCGTCGGCACCGACGAGAGCCAGATCGGGCGGATGCAGATGGAATACCTGGCCGAGAAGCTGGGCGGTCGGGGCAGCATCGCCATCCTCCTCGGCCGCCTGGCCCACGACGACACCCGCAAGCGCACCGACGGCGTGAAGGCCGTCCTCGCCAAGTACCCGCAGATCCAGGTGGTGGAGGAGCAGTCCGGCGACTGGCAGCGCGAGAGGGGCATGGACTTGATGAACAACTGGCTGCTGTCCGGCCGCGAGATCGACGCGGTGGTGGCCAACAA
>NZ_BAAGYK010000136.1:0-43299 GCF_054779355.1 Azotobacter armeniacus | reverse complement strand
GCTGCGCAGAATCCAGAAGTTGCCGGAGCTGGTGAGATCGTTTTTCCGCCACCCGGACTGCCGATATACAGCAGCATGACATTACTTTTTAAAAGATTAGTAACTTCGTTATGCTCCGCCGGAGCCCCGTGCTGGGTATAACTGATTTTTTCTGTTTTTTCGGCGATTGATTCCACATCATTTACGTTTCCCTACGCTGATGGTGAATATTGTTGGGTAACTACTATTCGACACCAAATGGTGTGAACAAACACACCATCTGGTGCATAACATTCCCTTGGCAATGCTGGCAACCTCCTTGTAGGCTGCGGCCTCCAGCATGAGGCTGGTGCCTTTTCGGGGAGTTATACACCATGGACGGCAAGCCCCGGTTGCTGGACCGGCTGCGCGAGCAAATCCGTATCCTTCATTATTCGATCCGTACTGAAGTTGTCCAATGAATGAAACAGTACCCGCCATACCCGTCCAAGCGGATGGCCACGCCCCTTCCTACTACGTCGCCACGGCTGGCCCACTGCCGGCGTTTCCGACGCTGGAGGGCGAGCTGCGCGCAGACGTGTGCGTGGTCGGCGGCGGCTTCAGCGGGCTAAACACCGCCCTCGAGCTGGCCGAGCGCGGCTTCTCGGTGGTTCTGCTGGAGGCCCGCGTGCTCGGCTGGGGGGCCAGCGGGCGCAACGGCGGGCAACTGATCCGCGGGCTCGGCCACAACCTCGAGCGCTTCCGCCCGCTGCTCGGCGCGGACGGCGTCCGCGCGCTGAAGCGGATGGGCCTGGAGGCACTGGAGATCGTCCGCCGGCGGATCGAGCGCCATGCCATCGACTGCGACCTGATCTGGGGCTACTGCGACCTGGCCACCCGGGCGCAGCATGTCGAGCAGTTCCAGGCAGAGTGCGCCGAGCTGCGGGCGCTCGGCTACCGCCACGAACTGCGCCTGCTGGAGGCCGGACAGATGCATGAGGTGATCGGCTCCGGACGCTACTGCGGCGGACTGCTGGACCGGGGCTCGGGCCATCTGCATCCGCTCAAGCTGTTGCTCGGCGAGGCCGCCGCGGCGCAGTCGCTTGGTGTGCGCCTGTTCGAGCGCTCGGCGGTGACGAAGATCGATCACGGCCACGAAGTCTGCGTGCACACGGCCCGCGGCCGGATCCGCGCCGCCAGCCTGGTGCTCGCCTGCAACGCGCATATCGGCGACCTCGAACCGGCGCTGGCCGGCCAGGTGCTGCCGGCCGGCAGCTATCTCATCGCAACCGAGCCGCTCTCCCCCGCCCTGGCCGCCGAGCTGCTGCCGCAGAACCTGGCGGTCAGCGACCAGCGCGTCGTGCTGGACTACTTCCGGCTGTCTGCCGACCGCCGCCTGCTCTTCGGCGGTGCCTGCCACTATTCCGGGCGCGACCCGCGGGACATCACCGCCTACATGCGGCCGAAGATGCTCAAGGTGTTCCCCCAGCTGGCCGGGGTGCGGATCGACTACCAGTGGGGCGGGATGATCGGCATCGGCGCCAACCGCCTGCCGCAGATCGGCCGCCTGGCCGGACAGCCCAACGTCTATTACGCCCAGGCCTATTCTGGCCACGGGCTGAACGCCACCCATCTGGCCGGACGGGTGCTTGCCGAGGCCATCGCCGGGCAGCACCGCCACGACTTCGATCTGTTCGCCCGGGTGCCGCACCCCACCTTCCCCGGCGGCCCGCGCCTGCGCGCGCCGCTGCTGGCCCTGGGCATGCTCTGGTATCGGCTCAAGGAGCTATGCTGAAACCCAGCGCTCGGACGTGATGACGTAATCGGGAGGCCTGATGTACGCCCGCCTTTTGTGCTGGTCGTACTCTGCCTCGCCGGCTGCTCCAGCCCGGCCCCACGGCCTCCCAGCCAGGCGCTGCCGGCCGAGGGCTCCCGGCTCGGAGAAGCCATCGAGAGGCTGGCCGAAACGCATCCCACCGGGCAATCCGGCTTCCGCCTGCTGGCCAACAGCGGCGAGGCCTTCGCCGCCCGCGCCGAGCTGATTCACACGGCCCAGCGCAGTATCGACCTGCAATATTACCTGGTCCACGACGGGCTCAGCACCCGCCTGCTGCTCGAGGAACTGCTGCAGGCCGCCGATCGTGGCGTACGTATCCGTATCCTGCTCGACGACACGACCAGTGATGGTCGCGACCAGCAGATCGCCCTGCTCGCCGCCCATCCGAACATCCATTTCCGTCTGTTCAATCCGCTGCATCTGGGTCGGATCAACGGGGTCACCCGCAGCCTCGGGCGCCTGATGCACCTCGCCCGACAGCACCGCCGCATGCACAACAAGCTCTGCCAGCGTGGCCATCGTCGGCGGGCGCAACCTCGGCGACGAGTACTTCGACGCCAAGCCGGAGCTCAACTTCACCGACATCGACCTGCTCGGCGCACAACTGGCGCCAGACCTGCAGGAGGTCTCCCCGGAGCTGTTGATGATCTCTGCCTACTTCGTGCCCACCGGGGACGAGCTCATCTACCTGACCACCCGGGCCGACCACAGCGTCGACATCCGCCTGCTGACCAACTCACTGGAAGTCACCGATGTGCCGGCCGTGCACGGCGGCTATGCTGCGTACCGCGTCCCCCTGCTGGAGCATGGCGTGCGCCTGTTCGAGATGCGCCGGCAGGGCGATCGCCAAGGGTCAGGCTAGCACTGGAGCAGCTCGTCGGCCTCTGCCCTGCACAACAAGGCAGTGATCCTCGACCGGCGCAAGGTGTTCATAGGCTCGCTCAACTTCGATCCCCGCTCGCTGCTGTAGAACACCGAGGTCGGCGTGCTGGTGGACAGCCCCGCGCTGGCCGAGCGGATGCGAGAGCTGACCCTGGAGGGAATGCAACCGACGATCAGCTACGAGGTGCGCCTGGTCGAGCGGCTGATCTGGCTAGCCGAGGACAATGGCCGCCGCTACGAACTGGAAACAGAAGCCGGCAGCTTCTGGCGCCATTTCAATGCCTGGCTGGCGGGGCTGATCGGCTTGGAAAATATGCTCTAACCGGCGTGGGCAAAGCTATACGGCCTCGTCGGGAACCGTACGGCGCATCTCCAGCAGAAGGAAGCCGGCTGCGCCAACGGCCATGAACAGCGGCAGTGCATGACTGCTCAGCCATTGGCTGGCCGCGCCGGTGGTCAGCGGTCCGAGCAGGCAGCCGATGCCCCACAACTGGGCCACATGGGCGTTGGCGCGGACCAGCGCCGCATCGCGGAAGCGCTCGCCGACGAGGATCAGGGCCAGGGTGAACAGCCCACCCGCGCTGGCGCCGAACAGGATCAGCAGCGGCCAGATGAAGGCGCTCTGCAGCAATGGTGGAACAGCCAGGCTGACCAGCAGCAGGACCAGACCGCAGGCGCGGAACAGGGCCTTTCGCGGCACCCGGTCGGCAAGCCAGCCGAGCGGAAGTTGCAGCAGTGCATCGCCGATCACCACCGTGCTGGCCAGGCGCAACGCGGTCGCCTGGTCCAACCCCTGGCGCAGGCCGTAGATCGGCAGCAGGGTGAGGATCATCGCCTCGAAGGCGGCGAACAGCACCACCGCCCAGGCCACCGTCGGCAGGCGCCGACAGAACTCCGCCAGGCCGCGCCCAACGCCGTGCCGGGCGTCCATCTGCGGCGCACCACGGCGCCCGAGCAGGAGCAGCGCGCCGCCGAGCATGAGCAGCACCGCAGTCCAGAAACCGGCATTCCCGGCGGTCCCCAGCCGAGCCAGCAGCAGCGGACCGGACAGCTGGCTCAGCGCATAGCCGGTGCCGTACAGCGCCACCAGCCGACCACGCCAGGCCTCCACGGCCAGTTGGTTGATCCAGCTCTCGCCGAGGATGAACACCAGGGTCAGGGTCACACCGAGCCACAGGCGCAGCACCAGCCATAGCGGATAGCTCGGCAGCAGGGCCAGCAGCGCCACGGACAGTGCCCCGGCGAGCAGACTCAGGCGCATCAGCCGCGCCGCGCCGAAGACCGTCGCCAGGCGACCGGCCAGGGACGCGCCGAGCAGCACGCCGAAGCCCGGCATCGCCGCCATCACGCCAATGGCGAAGGCACCATGGCCCCAGCCCTCCAGGCGCAGCGAGACCAGCGGCAGGCTCATCCCGAGGGCCAGCCCGACACTGATCACCGCCGCACAGACGGCGCAGTAACTGGCCCAGGGCATGGGAGCCACTACCGGGGCCGGCATGCGTCCCGGGCGGGCCACGTCAGGAAATCGCCCTCACAGCTTGATCCAGGTGGCCTTAAGCTCGGTGTACTTGTCGAAGGCATGCAGCGACTTGTCACGGCCGTTGCCGGACTGCTTGAAGCCACCGAACGGTGCGGTCATGTCGCCGCCGTCGTACTGATTGATCCACACGCTGCCGGCACGCAGCGCCCGGGCGGTGCGGTGGGCCTTGGACAGGTCGCGGGTCCAGAGCGCCGCAGCCAGGCCATAGCTGCTGTCATTGGCGATCCGCACGGCCTCCTCCGGGGTGTCGAAGGCGATCACCGAGAGCACGGGGCCGAAGATCTCCTCCCGGGCGATCTTCATGGCGTTGCTCACCCCGTCGAAGACCGTCGGCTCGACGTAGGTGCCGCCGGTCTCCTCGAGGATGCGCTTGCCGCCGGTCAGCAGGCTGGCGCCCTCGCTCTGCCCGGCCTCGATGTAGCCGAGCACGGTATCCAGCTGCTGGCGGTCCACCAGGGCGCCGACGCTGGTCGCCGGGTCCAGCGGATGACCGGGCTGCCAGGCCTTCAGCGCCTCCAGCAGCAGCGGCAGGAACGCATCCTTGATCGAGCGTTCGACCAGCAGGCGCGAGCCGGCGGTGCACACCTCGCCCTGGTTGAAGGCGATGGCGCCTGCCGCAGCCTCGGCGGCGACCCTGAGGTCCGGTGCGTCGGCGAAGACGATGTTCGGACTCTTGCCGCCGGCCTCCAGCCACACGCGCTTCATGTTCGACTCGCCGGCATAGACCATCAGCTGCTTGGCGACCCGGGTCGAGCCGGTGAACACCAGGCAGTCGACGTCCATGTGCAGCGCCAGCGCCTTGCCCACGCTGTGGCCGTAGCCCGGCAGCACGTTGAGCACGCCGGGCGGAATGCCTGCCTCGAGCGCCAGCCGGGCGAGGCGGATGGCGGTCAACGGCGACTTCTCCGAGGGCTTGAGGATCACCGAGTTGCCGCTGGCCAGCGCCGGACCGAGCTTCCAGCAGGCCATCAGCAGCGGGAAATTCCACGGCACTATGGCCGCCACCACGCCGATCGGCTCGCGGGTGACCAGGCCCAGCTCGTCGTCGGGGGTCGCGGCCACCTCGCCGTAGAGCTTGTCGATCGCCTCGCCGCTCCAGCGCAGCGCGCGTGCTGCGGCCGGCACGTCGATCTTCAGCGCATCCTTGATTGGCTTGCCCATATCCAGGGTTTCCAGCAAGGCCAGCTCCTCACGGTGGGTTTCGAGCAGTTCGGCCAGGCGGATCATCACCGCCTTGCGCCTGGCCGGCGCCAGGCGCGACCAGCGGCCGCCCTCGAAGCTCCGGCGCGCCGCCGCCACCGCCTGGTCGGCATCGGCCGCGGCGCAGCTGGCCACCTGCGCCAGCAGGCGGCCGTCGATCGGGCTCAGGCAGTCGAAGGTCGCACCGTCGGCGGCCGCCAGGTACTGGCCGTCGACGAAGGCGCGACCCTCGATGGTCAGGCTGCGGGCACGCTCTTCCCAGTCGGTGCGCGTCGGGGTGTTCATGGGAGCATCCTCTCGTCAATGGAGCGATCGAAACACCCTACCCTCCGCATCCAGGGCTTTCAATACGGGCGCGGAGCCCGGAAACGCAGAAGCCCGCCGGGAGGCGGGCTTCTTGGGCAGCCGGATCAATTACTTGATCTTGGCTTCCTTGTAGATCACATGCTTGCGCACGACGGGATCGTACTTCTTGATCTCGATCTTGTCGGGGGTGGTGCGCTTGTTCTTGTCGGTGGTGTAGAAGTGGCCGGTACCGGCGCTGGACACCAGACGGATCAGTTCACGCATGATTCAGCTCCTCAAACCTTTTCGCCGCGAGTACGCAGCTCGGCCAGTACAACGTCGATACCGCGCTTGTCGATGATACGCATGCCCTTGGCGGAAACGCGCAGACGCACGAAACGCTTCTCGGACTCGACCCAGAAGCGGTGATGCTGCAGGTTCGGCAGGAAACGACGGCGGGTTTTGTTGTTCGCGTGGGAAATGTTGTTCCCGGTAACCGGACCCTTACCGGTCACTTGACAGACTCTCGACATGCCTCAGCCCTCAAAAACCACATGCCCAACCCGGCATGGGTTGGCCGCTTATCTTTCAGTCATTCGGCGCCCGGCGATTCGTGCGAAAGGCTTCCGCACGCCTGCTGCGCCACGATTCATCGGGGTCTGACCGGCTGTCACTGCCAACGCAGGAAGCGGGCCCCTAGAAAAGAGCGCTGCTTTATATCAGAAAGCCTCCCATTGGGCAAGAATTGCAGGGGCTCGCGCAGAGCCGGCGCATGGCCGGGCGCTCCTTTCGACGCAGGGTTCCGGAGAGGAGGACGCATGTCCCACATGCGACCTCAGTCCATGCGAATGCGAATCCGGAAGGCGGCCCCGCCAAACTCCGAATCGCCCAGGCCGAGTTCGCCGCCATAGCTATCGAGGATGTCCTGCACCACGGCCAGCCCGATCCCCTGCCCCGGATGCTGGGTATCCAGGCGCTCGCCCCGGCGCAGGATGTGTACCCGCTGCTCGGGAGGAATGCCGGGACCATCGTCCTCGATATCCAGCAGCAGTTCGTCGGCAACCATCACGCAGACCCGTATCCGCTGCTGGCATAGCCGATAGGCATTTTCCAGCAGATTGCCGAGCAGCTCCATCAATGCGCCCCGCTCCATCGGCACCAGGCATTCGCGGGGAAGCCGCAGCTCCACCCGGACCGGCTTGTCCCGGTACACCTTGTCCAGCGTACTGCAGAGGCTTTCCAGAAGCGGGCGCAATTCCACCCGGTGGCGAACCAGCCCGCTCTTTCCAAGACTGGCCCGCTGCAGCTGATAGTCGATCTGTTGGCTCATGCGCTCGATCTGTGCCTGCATGACCTGAGCCTGCCCTCGCTGCCGGGGTTGGCTGGCGGCCACTTCGCAGACGCCCTGCAAAACGCTCAGCGGTGTTTTCAGACTGTGGGCCAGGTCCCCGAGGGAGTTCCGATAACGCTCCCGCTGGCGTCGCTCGCCGTCCAGCAGGCGGTTCAGCGACCCGGTCAGACGCAGCAGCTCCTGGGGATGGCGCTCGCTCAGCCGCTCCCGCTGCCCGGCTTCGACCTCGTCGAGTTCGGCGCCAAGCCGGCGCAGCGAGCGGAAGCCCCAGGTCAATCCCATCCAGAGCAGCACCAGCAGGACCAGCAGGCCTCCGCCAAGCCAGCGGTACAGCTGCCGGAGAAACTCGCGAAGCAGCCCCTGGTAGTCGCTGGTCGGCTGCATGGCGACGAAGCTATAGGCGAAATCATCGCGACTGGCAAGGCGAAGCTCCACGTCGTAGACGAAGAACTCCAGGCCTTCCGCGTCATGAATGCGCAGGAACTCGGTGATGCCCCCCTGGAACAACGGCCGATACTCGATGGACTCGTCCTCGGCTGAGCGCGAGCGCCAGACCAGTTCGCCATGGCGGTCATAGATGTAGCCGAGCACCCTGGCATCTGGCAGGTTGAACTCCTCGTCCGGGAGCCTGTCTGGCATGACCAGGCGCCCATCATCCAGCCCGGCAGCACTGATCAGCGTCGCGGCGTCCGCCGCCAGCCGCTTTTCGATCATGCCCTCGAGGGTTCGACTGAACGCCTCCTGCAAGGCCGCCAGCAGGGCCAGCATGAAGAGCAAGGCCAGGCAGGCCGCCCCGGTCATCAGGCGCATGCGCAGCGACAGGGGAGTCCCGGCCTCGGCTCGGCGCCACGGCCAGCGCCAGCGACGACGGCTCACCTGCAGCGCTCGGTGAACAGGTAACCGTGGCCGCGGACCGTCTCGATCGGTTTCAGGCCGGCATGCGTCTCCAGCTTGCGGCGCAAGCGCCCGACCAGCACCTCGATGACGTTCGGATCGCGCTCTTCGTCATCCGGATACAGCTGCTCCATGAGCCGTTCCTTCGCGACCACCTGCTGATGGTGACGCATCAGGTATTCGAGGATCCGGTATTCATAGGCCGTCAGGGCCAGGGGCCCGCCCCCGATGGAGGCTTGCCGGCGATTGAGGTCGAGGCGGAGCGGACCAGCCTCAATGCTGGCCTGGGTGAAGCCACACGAACGACGCAGCAGCGCATTCATGCGGGCCTCCAGCTCCTCGAAGTGAAAAGGCTTCACCACATAATCGTCGCCACCGGCAGCCAGGCCCTCCACCTTGTCCTGCCAGTTCCCGCGGGCCGTGAGGATCAGGATGGGGAGTTGCCGGCCATTGCTGCGCAGCTGGCGAATCAGGTCCAGCCCACCGATGCCCGGCAGGCCAAGGTCGATCACTGCCAGGTCGTAACGGTATTCGCCGGCCTGGTACAAGGCCTCCTCGGCATTGGCAACCGCACCGACCACATGACCGGCCTCCACAAGGCGTGTCTGTAGATGGTGACGCAACAGTGCCTCATCCTCCACCACCAGCAATCTCATACTCCTGCTCCTGTGCGGATGACCGGACGGCGGGCCGGTCATCCGCACAATCCGGATCAAAAGTGGTAGTTGCCCCCAGGTAGGCTTGCTTGCTGCTGTGCAGATCGATCGACCCCAGCTTGGGGCCGCCATGCTGCTTGACTTCGGTCGACGCATTACTTGCACAGGTAGCGGAAACTGTCCTCGAGCGAGGACTGGTCCGTCACGGGCTGGAGGACACCGGCCTGCAGGCCGGCCATGATATCGCTGTCGCGGCTGTGACCCGGCGAGTTCTGCTCCAGTTTGGTCAGCCCGAGGGTAGCGCCGCCGAACAGGCGGGTCGTCGCTCCGGGGATGAACAGGTCGGCGGGGAGAAACATATCATCATAGCTGCCGAGCAGGTTATTCTGGCGAAGCTTAAGGGCGCGGTGGTAGTCGTCCGAAACGTACTCGTAAGTGGTGTAGTAGCGGCTTTCCTCCTTGATGCGGCCGACGCGCAGGCCCCAAGTACCGCTGTTCTTGATCACATCATCCCATTTCTTCGGCTCGCCCATGTTCCGATGCAGCGAGTTGCTGCGCTCCATGTTGTTGGTGGTTTCGCCCAGGGTGATGCCGACAAAGTAGTCATCGGCCTGGGCGCCGGCGGCGACAACACCGAGCAGGCTGCAAGGGGTAGGAAAGACAGCTTGTTCATCGCGGAACTCCCGGTACGGATAGTTGGCTAAGCGACTTCCGCCATCTATCCTGCATCCCGACCACTGAACCTCGACTGAACCCTGTCTGAACCTGTGCTGAACGACCGGTGAAGGTGGGGCGCAACAGGCAGATCGCCCCACGCCCCCAGCAACCGGCCAGCCGATGCGCCGCCCCCTGCCCCCCAGGCGTCTAATAGCACCCCTCTCAAGGTCTTTGAGTAAACTCCCCCCGGCAGTCGATGGCATCGATCGGCGACCAGCCCACCAGGATCAACGGATGCTTGAGCGACCCCAGCAGGGCGCGGCGCATGGCCCAGTAGAACAACCCCCGCTCGGCCTGCAGCTGCCGGTTGCCGAGCAGGCGGTCGACCCGCTTGATCGCATGCCTGGGATAGGCAGAGCCGGGCAGGAAGCGCCCCAGCGCAGTCAGGCTCAGGCTACGGCCTTGCAGCAGGGCGGCCACCGCGGCCATCAGGGCTTCGAGGCGGCGGGCATGGATCGTGGGGAGTGCCTTGGCGAAGGCGGCGTGCAAGAAGTGGACGGTCTGCATGGGTATGGGGACATCGGTCAGTTTGGCGACAACCAACGTGCCCGCCCATGCAGGCCTCTTCAAGCCCTATGCTTTTGATTTTTCGGGAAAATTTCTGGGGATCACTCAGAGACAAATCCCACTAAGTGCTCGAGCGAAATTTCCCCGGGCTTTCTGCTGTTCCGAACCAGACCAACCCCTGTATTTCAGTGGCTTGCACGGGCAATGCAGGGGAAAAATATCGGATTATTTTTCTTCGAGCACTTACAAGGAGGTAATTAAACAGGACGACGAGAGCTGCTAAGGCTGCACCGCCTGCGGTAATTGTGAATGCAGAGTGGACGAGGGAGAATCCAGACAGACCTAGCGTGAATGAGATGATTGAGCTAGAGAGTTGCGCGAGCCGCACTTGAAGATGAGAGACAACCTGCTCCAACTTTAGCCAACTGACCTTGAATGCGTTCAGGCACGTAACGAGCGATCCAAGGCCAAGAAGGCCGATAAATACCAACCCGAAGGCGCTGAAGGAAACAAAGTCGGAGAACAGTGCATCTGCCCACGAATCTCTAGGTGCGATACCGCTCCCTTTCAAATGGTATTGCACAACCATCAGCCACCCAACGACTGCACCACAGATGCCGAAGAACGGAAAATCTTTGCGAACCTCCTAGTACAGGGCTCCGACGACGGCCTTGATCCAGTAGCGCGACAAACCCCGTACTTCCAGTGCGGGGAAGGATAGCGTGGGCTGCGAAGCGGCCCTATACTCTGACCTGTACGCATAGCCAGTATTTTTCATGCTCAGACGCCAAGCCTTCAAGTTCCGCATCGAGCCAACCGGCGAGCAGCAGCGCAAGCTGCGGCAATTCGCAGGCATGACCCGGTTCGTGTTCAACAAGGCGCTGGCACTCCAGCAGGCCAACCGCGAGGCCGGCGAGAAGTACATCGGCTATGTCCCGATGGCCAAGCAGCTCACGGCCTGGCGCAACAGCGATGAAACGCCGTGGCTGAAAGAGGCTCCGGTACATCCACTGCAACACGCCCTCAAAGACCTCGACCGGGCCTACCAGAACTTCTTCGCCAAACGCGCCGACTTTCCCCGCTTCAAGAAACGTGGCCAGCACGACAGCTTCCGCTATCCCGACCCAAAACAGATCAAGCTCGACCAGGGCAACCGCCGGATTTTCCTGCCCAAGCTGGGCTGGCTGCGATACCGCCACAGCCGGCCCGTGCTGGGCACCGTCAAGAACGTGACGGTCAGCCTCGGCGCCGGCCACTGGTACGTCTCGATCCAGACGGAGCGCGAGGTCGCGATTCCGCTCCACGCCTCCCCGCTGGCGGTCGGCATCGACCTGGGGGTGGTGCGCTTCGCCACGCTCTGGGATGGGCACAAGGAAACCGTGCTGGAACCGCTGGGCAGCTTCGCCCGGCACCAGCATCGGCTGGCCAGGGCCCAGCGGCAGATGGCCCGCAAGACCAAGTTCGGGCGCAACTGGCTCAAGGCCAAGGCTCGGGTCCGGCGCATCCACCGCCAGATCGTCAACGCCCGCAACGACTACCTGCACAAAGCGTCACACGCCATCAGCAAAAGCCACGCGCTGGCGTGTGTCGAGGATCTGCAGGTCAGCCACATGAGCCGGTCGGCCAAGGGCAGCGCCGAGCGGCCCGGCAAGAACGTTCGGCAGAAAACCGGGCTCAACCGCTCGATCCTGGACCAGGGGCTGGGGCGAGTTTCGCCGCCAGCTCGACTACAAGGCTCAGTGGGCCGGTGGCTGGCTGGTGGCCGTGCCGCCCCGGCACACCAGCCAGCAGTGCCCCGAGTGCGGACATACTCACGCCGACAATCGCCAGACTCAATCGTTGTTTCTCTGTGTGGCCTGCGGCCACAGCGAGAACGCCGACCGGGTGGCGGCCAGGAACATCCGTGAGCGCGGATTGAAAACGCTCGAAGGGCAGGACCATGCCCGGCTCGCCTGTGAAGTGAACGGTGCTGTCAAGCCGTCAGCAGCACGACTGCATGGATGCAGGAGGTAGAGCGACGCAGGAGGCCAAAGCCGAGGAACCCGCCGAAGCGACGACGCGGCGAAAGCCGCCTAGCGCCGTAGGAATCCCCGCCCTTCCAGCTTGGCTGCGAGCGAAGCGAGAGGGCGGGGAGGATGTCAATTCTGCGTCCATTGCCTTGCGGCCTCTAATTATCCAAGCGGTGCATAACATTCCTTGTCATTCTCGCTCTCCCTGTCCAGGCTGCGGGTTTCGTGGTCACGGTGACCGCGTTGGGAGTTATGCACTATGGACGGCAAGCCCAGGCTGCTCGATCGGAGGCGCGACCGGATTCGCGTCAGACAATACTCCATCCGCACCGAGCAGGTCTATTGCGAGTGGGTGAAGTAGTTCATATACCTTCACCGATATCGCCATCCGCTTGAAATGGGTACAGCGGAAGGGAAGGATAACCAAGGCAGATGGCTTCCCTCGTAGCAACGCCTTGGCGGCAAGCGAAGCATTTTCCAGGGAAACTGCTCCAGAATAACCCCCTTCGCCGGAATACCCCGCCCGTCAGCCGCTTCAGGAGCTCTGCATGCGTCTCGCCCTCCTTCCCCTGTTGTTCGCCCCGCTGCTGGCCCAGGCCGCCAGCCTCGTCGTCTGCACCGAGGCCAGCCCGGAGGGATTCGACGTGGTGCGCTACAACTCGCTGACCACCACCAACGCCTCCGCCGACGTGCTGATGGACCGCCTGGTCGAGTTCGATCCGCGAAGCGGCGAGCTGCGGCCCGGCCTGGCGCAGGACTGGCAGGTTTCCGCGGACGGCCTGGTCTACGAGTTCCGCCTGCGCGAAGGCGTGGCCTTCCACCGCACGCCCTGGTTCACCCCGAGCCGGACGCTGACCGCCGAGGACGTGCTGTTCAGCTTCCGGCGTATGCTCGATCCCGACCACCCCTGGCACGGGACGGCGCCGAGCGGCTATCCCCACGCCCAGTCGATGCAGCTCGCTGCGCTGATCGAAAAGGTCGAGGCCGCCGACCCGTTGCGGGTGCGCTTCACCCTCGCCCGTCCCGACGCCACTTTCCTCGCCACCCTAAGCATGGGCTTCGCTTCCATCTATTCCGCCGAGTACGCCGCCCGGCTGCTGGCCGCCGGAACACCGGAGAAGCTCGACAGCCAGCCGGTCGGCACCGGCCCCTTCGTGCTCAAGCGCTACCAGAAGGATGCGCTGGTGCGCTACGTGGCCCATCCCGATTACTTCGCAGGCCCGCCCGCGGTCGACGGACTGATCCTGGCCATCACCCCGGACGCCAATGTGCGCCTGCAGCGCCTGCGCCGCGGCGAGTGTCAAATCGCCTTGTCGCCGAAGCCGCAGGACGTGCGCGCGGCGCAGGACGACCCGACGCTCGAGACGGTCGCCACCCCGGCCTTCATGACCGCCTTCGTCGCCCTCAACAGCCAGCACCCGCCGCTGGACAGGCCTGAGGTGCGCCAGGCCATCAACCTCGCCTTCGACAAGGTCAGCTACCTGAAAGCGGTGTTCGAAGACAGCGCGCAGCCCGCCGACGGCCCCTATCCGCCGACTACCTGGAGCTACGCCGCCGACCTGCCGGTCTACCCCCACGATCCGGCCCGGGCCCGCGAACTGCTGACCAAGGCCGGGCTGGCGGAAGGCTTCAAAACCACTATCTGGACACGCCCGGCAGGCAGCCTGCTCAACCCCAACCCCGCGCTCGGCGCCCAGCTGCTGCAGGCCGATCTCGCCAGGATCGGCATTCAGGCGGAGATCCGGGTGATCGAATGGGGCGAACTGATCCGCCGCGCCAAGGCCGGCGAGCACGACCTGCTGTTCATGGGCTGGGCTGGCGACAACGGCGATCCCGACAACTTCCTCACCCCGCAGTTCGCCTGCGCCTCGGTCGAGTCGGGACTGAACTTCTCCCGCCATTGCGACGCACGACTGGACCGCCTGATCGCCGAGGGCAAACGCAGCAGCGAACAGGCGCAGCGCATTCGGCTATACAAGGAGGCACAGCAGTTGATCCGCGAGCAGGCGCTTTGGCTGCCGCTGGCCCACCCCACCGCCGCCGTGCTGATCCGCAAGGGCGTAGAGGGCTACCAGGCCAACCCGTTCGGTCGCCAGGACTTCAGCAAGGTGCAGTTGGACAAGTGAGGGCGGCGCAGAGCCGGTGATCGACAGAGAGAAAACCCGCGAAGGCGGCAGCTGCACTGCCGCTGGCAGGTAACGCTGCGCGATTACCCTCCCTACGGGGGGAAGGAATTACGCCTGGATCGAGCCCTTGAGCTTGTTCAGAGCGCTCTTCTCCAGCTGGCGGATGCGCTCGGCGGAGACCTTGTACTTGGCAGCCAGGTCGTGCAGCGTGGCCTTCTCCTCGGCCAGCCAGCGCTGGTAGAGAATGTCGCGGCTGCGCTCGTCGAGCCCCTCCAGCGCCTCGTGCAGGTTGGCCGTGGAGCTATCGCTCCAGTCGGCCTCCTCCAGCTGGCGCGCCGGATCGTAGCGCTGGTCTTCCAGGTAATGGGCCGGCGCCTGAAAGGCGCTGTCGTCGTCGGCATCGGTCGCCGGATCGAAGGCCATGTCCTGGCCGCTCAGGCGGCTTTCCATCTCGCGCACTTCATGCGGCTCGACGCCCAGGCTCTCGGCCACGGCATCGACTTCGTCGTTGTTCAGCCAGGCCAGGCGCTTCTTCTGGCTGCGCAGGTTGAAGAACAGCTTGCGCTGCGCCTTGGTGGTGGCGACCTTGACGATGCGCCAGTTGCGCAGGATGAACTCGTGGATCTCGGCGCGGATCCAATGCACCGCGAAGGACACCAGACGCACGCCCATTTCCGGATTGAAGCGCTTGACCGCCTTCATCAGGCCGACGTTGCCCTCCTGGATCAGGTCGGACTGGGCCAGACCGTAACCGGAGTAGCTGCGGGCGATGTGGACGACGAAACGCAGGTGCGCCAGCACCATCTGCCGTGCGGCTTCCAGGTCCTGCTGGTAGTAGAGACGGCCGGCCAGTTCGCGCTCCTGTTCGAGCGTCAGCAGCGGGATGCTGTTGACCGCATGCACGTAGGCCTCCAGGTTGGCGCCGGGGACCAGGGCAGAAACAGGTTGCAGGGAATTGGTCATGCGAATCCTCCGATTCACTGGGAATGGGCAGTGTAGCATCGGAGGATTCGACTGCAAGCCGTCGTAAAAGCTCCGTTACAGACCGGCCGAACCGCCTGCGCGATCAGCGCGGCGCCAGCTCGCTCAGGTGCCGCGCCACCGCCAGCCAGGCGCCGACATAGCCGAGCAGGATGGCACCCAGCAGCAGCGACAGGCCATCCTCCAGCGACACCCCGCCAAGGGCGAAATCGCTGCCGTAAAGCCCCGCCAGACGCAGCACCGCCGCATTCAGCCAGTCGAGCCCGTAGACCAGCACCAGCCAGGCCAGCAGCCCGGCGCCACAGCCGTACAGCGTGCCCATGTAGAGGAAGGGCCGGCGCACGTAGCCGTCGGTGCCGCCGACCAGCTTGATCACCTCGATCTCGCTGCGGCGGTTCTCGATGTGCAGGCGGATGGTGTTGCCGATCACCAGCAGCAGGGCCAGCACCAGCAGCAGGGTGAGGCCGAAGACGAAACGCTCGCCGAGCGCGAGGATCGCGCCGAGGCGCTCGACCCAGAGCAGGTCGAGCTGCGCCAGCTGCACGCCGGAGAAGTCCTCGAGCTGCAGGCGCAGGGCCTCGAGACCGGCCTTGTCGATCTCCCGAGGCGTGACCAGGATCACCCCGGGCAGGGGGTTCTCCGGCAGCCCCCGTAGCGCCTCGCCGAGCCCGGACTGGCGCTGGAACTCCTCCAGCCCCTGCTCGCGGCCGATCCACTCGGCCTCGGCCACCTCCGGCAGCGCGGCGATCCGCGCCCGCAGGCGCTCGCCAGCCGCATCGTCCACTTCCAACTGCATGAACAGTGAAATCTGCGCGGCGCGCTGCCAGGAACCGCCGAGCCGCTCGATGTCGTCGAGCAGCAGCGACAGCCCCATGGGCAGGCTGAGAGCGACGGCCATCGCCAGGCAGGTGAGGAAGCTGCCCAGCGGCTGCCGGCCAAGCCGGCGCAGGCTGTCGACCAGGCTGGCGCAGTGGCTGTCCAGCCAGGCCACCAGCAGCGTGGAAAAATCCGGCTCGTCGCTCTTCACCTCAGGCCTGGGCAGGGCACCGACCCGTTCGGACGGCCGCGGCTCTGGCGTGTGGAACTCGCTCATCGAGCGGCCTCCCCGTCGCCGATCAGGCGACCGCGTTGCAGGGTAAGCAGGCGCTGGCGCATGCGCGCGATCAGCGCCAGGTCGTGGCTGGCGATCAGCACCGTGGTGCCGAGGCGGTTGATGTCCTCGAACACCTTCATGATTTCCGCAGCCAGCCGCGGGTCGAGGTTGCCAGTGGGCTCGTCGGCCAGCAGCAGGGCCGGCTGGTGGACTACTGCACGGGCGATGCCGACCCGCTGCTGCTGGCCGGTAGAAAGGTCGGCGGGGAAGCCCTCGGCCTTGTCCTGGAGGCTGACCCGTTCCAGGGCTAGCAGGGTGCGCCGGGCGATCTCGTCCTTGCTCAGGCCGAGGATCCGCAGCGGTAGGGCAACATTGTCGAACACGCTGCGGTCGAACAGCAGCTGGTGGTTCTGGAACACCACGCCGATCTGCCGGCGCAGGAAGGGGATCTGCGCGGTGGTGATGCTCGACAGGTCCTGCCCGGCCAGCAGCAGCCGGCCGCTGGTCGGACGCTCCATGGCCAGCAGCAGGCGCAGCAGGGTGCTTTTGCCGGCGCCGGAATGGCCGGTGACGAAGAGGAACTCGCCATGCCGCACGTGGAAGCTAAGTTCGTGCAGGCCGACATGGCCGTTGGGATAGCGCTTGCCGACCTGTTCGAAGCGGATCATTGCGCCGGCTTCTCCGCGAACAGCGCGCGGACGAATTCCTCGGCGACGAAGGTGCGCAGGTCGTCGACGCCCTCGCCGACACCGATGTAGCGGATCGGCAGGCCGAACTGCTTGGCCAGGGCGAAGATCACCCCGCCCTTGGCAGTGCCGTCCAGCTTGGTCAGCGCCAGACCGGTGACCTCTACCACCTGGTTGAACTGCTTCGTCTGGCTGATGGCGTTCTGCCCGGTACCAGCATCCAGCACCAGCAGCACCTCGTGGGGCGCCGCATCGTCCAGCTTGCCGAGCACCCGGCGGACCTTCTTCAACTCCTCCATGAGATTGTCCTTGGTGTGCAGGCGGCCGGCGGTATCGGCGATCAGCACGTCCATACCGCGCGCCTTGGCGGCCTGCAGGGCATCGAAGATCACCGAGGCGGAATCCGCGCCGGTGTGCTGGGCGATCACCGGAATCCGGTTGCGCTCGCCCCACACCTGCAGCTGCTCGACGGCGGCGGCGCGGAAGGTGTCGCCGGCGGCGAGCATGACCTTCTTGCCGTCCTGCTGCAGGCGCGCGGCCAGCTTGCCGATGGTGGTAGTCTTGCCGACGCCGTTGACGCCGACCACCAGGATCACATAGGGCCGATGCCCGGAGTCGAGCGCCAGCGGCTGCTCGACCGGCTTGAGCAGTGCGATCAGCTCCTCCTGCAGGGCGCTGTACAGTGCCTCGCTGTCGGCCAGCTCCTTGCGTGCCACCCGCTGGGTCAGGCTCTGGATGATCGCTGTGGTGGCCTCGACGCCGACGTCGGCGAGCAGCAGGCGGGTTTCCAGCTCCTCCAGCAACTCGTCGTCGATCGCCTTCTGGCCGAGGAACAGGCTGGCCATGCCTTCGCCGAGATTGGAACCGGTCTTCGCCAGGCCCTGGCGAAGGCGGGCGAAGAAACCGGACTTGTTCAGCCGCGGCGCGGGCTGTGCGACGGGTGCCGGCGGTTCGGCCTCGACCGCCGGCAGCGGCTCGGGCTCGCTCGCGGGCGCGGCTGCCGGGGCGGGCAGCGGCGCGCTGCGCCAGCGGCTGGAGAAGACCACCTCCTCTTCGGGCTCGGCAGCCTGGCCGGCCTCGTTTGCCACCGCCGGCTCCGACGCGAGCTGCACAACGACCGGTGCCTCCGGCGCAACGCTCTGCTGGGGCTCCTCGGCGGCCGGCGGCTGCGCCTCGAGAACCGGCAGCCGCGGCTCGGCCTCGTCCGGGCGGGGGGCTTCGGCGATCTCTGTCGGCGGCGGCTCGGTGCCGACCTCCTGGATCTCTTCCTCGGGGGCAGGCGCCGGCGCGGGTTGCTCCTTCTTGCGGAACCAGCCGAACAGGCTTTTCTTCTCTCCGGCCTCGACCGGCTTCTTGTCGTCGTTTGAACCAAACATGGAGACGGCTTTCTCACGGGGACGATGAGACCGGCGGGCTTGGCCGCCGGCGAAACGGATAGGTATCCTAGCACCTCCCCGCCCGCCGGGCTAAGCTCGCGGGCCGCCCCACAGGTCCGATATCAATGAACGTGATCTCCCGCCATGCCGCCGCCCTGCTGCTCGGCATGCCGCTGACGGCACTGGCCGCCGCTCCCCAACCGACCCACGAATACACTCTGGACAATGGCCTCAGGGTCATCGTCCGCGAGGACCATCGCGCCCCGGTGGTGGTCTCGCAGCTCTGGTACAAGGTCGGCTCCAGCTACGAGACGCCCGGCCAGACCGGCCTCTCCCACGTCCTCGAGCACATGATGTTCAAGGGCAGCCGCAAGCTCGGCCCCGGCGAGTCCTCGCGAATCCTCCGCGAACTGGGCGCCGAGGAAAACGCCTTCACCAGTGATGACTACACCGCCTACTACCAGGTACTGGCACGCGACCGCCTGCCCGTGGCCCTCGAACTGGAGGCCGACCGCCTGGCCAGCCTGCGCCTGCCGCCGGAAGAGTTCGACCGCGAGATCGAGGTGGTCAAGGAGGAGCGCCGCCTGCGCACCGACGACCGCCCCAGCGCCCAGGCCTACGAGCGCTTCAAGGCCATGGCCTACCCGGCCAGCGGCTACCGCACCCCGACCATCGGCTGGATGGCCGACCTCGACCGGATGAGCGTCGACGACCTGCGCGCCTGGTACCAGACCTGGTACGTGCCGAACAACGCCACCCTGGTGGTGGTCGGCGACGTCACCGGCGACGAGGTGAAGCACCTCGCCGAACGCTATTTCGGCGCCATACCAGCCCGCCCGCTGCCGATCGCCAAACGCCCGCTGGAGCCGGCCGAACCAGGCGAGCGGCGCCTCGTGCTGAACCTCAAGGTTCAGCTGCCGAGCCTGCTGTACGGCTTCAACGTGCCCGGCCTGGCGACCGCCGAGAATCCCCGCGAGGTCCATGCGCTGCGCCTGATCGCCGGCCTGCTCGACGGCGGCTACAGCGCGCGCATCCCGGCTCGCCTGGAGCGCGGCGAAGAGCTGGTGTCCGGCGCCGGCGCCGGCTACGACGCCTACGTGCGCGGCGACAGCCTGTTCCTCCTCAACGCCACGCCCAACGTGCACAAGGGCCGCACCCTGAAAGACGTCGAAGCCGGCCTCTGGCGCCTGCTCGACGAACTCAAGGAAACCCCGCCGACGGCCGAGGAACTGGAGCGCGTGCGCGCCCAGGTCATCGCCGGCCTGGTCTACGAGCGCGACTCCATCGCCCGGCAGGCGACCACCATCGGTCAGCTGGAAGCCGTGGGCCTGTCCTGGCAACTGATCGACGAGGAGCTGGCCGCCCTGGAAGCGGTCACCCCGCAGGACATCCAGGCCGCCGCGCGCCGCTACTTCACCCGCTCGCGCCTCACCATCGCGCACACCCTGCCCGAGGAGGCCAAACATGACTGAGCGCAACCGCCTGAGCTACGGCCTGATCGGCCTGACCCTGCTGCTTCTGCTCGGCCTGCTGGCCTGGTTCGCCAACCTGCCGCCGCGCCCGGCCGCCCCCACCGGCGAAGCGCCCGCCGGCCCGGCCCGACTGGAATCCCTGGCCCAACTGAACGGCAAGCCACCGGTCCATCGCACCCTGGACATCCAGAGCTGGCGCACCGCCGAAGGCGCCCGGGTGCTCTTCGTCGAGGCCCGCCAGTTGCCGATGTTCGACCTGCGCCTGACCTTCGCCGCCGGCAGCAGCCAGGACGGCGACATCCCCGGCCTGGCCCTGCTGACCAACGCCATGCTCAACGAAGGGGTGCCCGGCAAGGACGCGACCGCCATCGCCGAGGGCTTCGAGAGCCTTGGCGCCCAGTTCGGCAACGGCGCCTACCGCGACATGGCCATCGCCAGCCTGCGCAGCCTGAGCGATTCGGCCAAGCGCGAGCCGGCACTGCAACTGTTCCGCGAAGTGCTCGGCCGGCCGGACTTCCCCGCCGATGCCCTGGCACGGATCAAGAACCAGCTGCTGGCCGGCTTCGAGATGCGCAAGCAGAGCCCCGGCAAGCTGGCCAGCCTGGAGCTCAACCGCCAGTTGTTCGGCACACACCCCTACGCCCACCCGAGCGACGGCGACACCGAGTCGATCGCGACGATCGGCCGCGACCAGCTGCAGGCCTTCCACACCCGCGCCTACAGCGCCGCCAATGCGGTCATCGCGCTGGTCGGCGACCTCTCCCGCGGCGAGGCCGAAACCATGGCCGCGGCCATCTCCGCCGCGCTGCCGGCGGGGCCGGCGCTGGTCAGGCCGGCCGATCCGGCACCGCCCAAACCGGGCCTGCAGCACATCGAATACCCCTCCCAGCAGACCCACCTGATGCTCGCCCAGCTCGGCATCGCCCGCGACGATCCGGATTACGCGGCGCTCTATCTGGGCAACCAGATCCTCGGCGGCGGAGGCTTCGGTGCCCGGCTGATGGAGGAGGTGCGCGAGAAGCGTGGGCTGACCTACGGGATCTACTCCGGCTTCACCCCCATGCAGGTGCGCGGCCCCTTCATGATCAACCTGCAGACCCGTGCCGACTACAGCCAGGGCACCCTGGAACTGGTGCAGAAGCTGGTCCGCGAGTTCATCGCCGAGGGACCGACGGAGAAGGAGCTGAAGGACGCCAAGCGCGAGCTGATCGGCAGCTTCCCGCTGTCCACCGCGAGCAACGCCGACATCGTCGGCCAGCTCGGCGCCATCGGCTTCTACAACCTGCCGCTGAACCACCTGGAGGTCTTCCTGCAGCAGGTCCAGGCACTCACCGTCGAGCAGGTGAAGACGGCCATGACCAGGCACATCGATCCGGACGGCTTCGTCGTGGTCAGCGCCGGCCCGACCGTCGAGCAGAAACCGCTGCCGCCGCCGACCACGCCCGTCGAGCGCCCGGCCGCCATACCGGAGCACTGAATGCGCCAGCCCTCTCGATCTTCCCGCCCGGCCGCCCGCCCCCACGGCGGCCAGGGCCAGTTGCGCATCATCGGCGGCGAGTGGCGTTCGCGCCGTTTCGCCTTCCCCGAGGCGCCGGGCCTGCGCCCGACGCCCGACCGGGTCCGCGAGACCCTGTTCAACTGGCTGGCGCCTTATATCGAAGGCGCCCGCGTGCTCGACCCCTTCGCCGGCAGCGGCGCGCTCTATCTGGAAGCCCTGTCGCGCGGCGCCGGCCAGGCGCTGGCCCTGGACCTCAACGGCGAGGCCATCGCCAGCCTGCGCCGGCACCTCGACAGCCTGCGCTGCGGCAATGGCCAGCTGCTGCAGGGCGACGCTCTGCGTTACCTGGAACAGCAGTCGCCGAGCGCCTTCGACGTGGTGCTCCTCGACCCACCGTTCCACCGCGACCTGCTGACGCCCGCCTGCCGGCTGCTCGAGGAACGTGGCTGGCTGGCCCGGGAGGCCTGGATCTACACTGAGAGCGAAGCCCCGCCCTCCGGCCTCGGTCTGCCGGGCAACTGGCGCCTGCACCGGGAAAAGCAGGCCGGCCAGGTGTATTACGCGCTGTGGCAGAGGACTGGCTGAAGCGCCAAGCAACCCTTGGCGATGTCATGGACGAACCTACGGGTTCCGACGATGAACGACGCGCCCTTCTGCCCCGCCTGGTGGCTGCCCGGTCCACACCTGCAAACTCTGTGGGGACCGCTGTGCCGCAGGCTGCCGCAACTGGAACGCCACCGCGAGCGTCTGTGGCTAGCGGATGGCGACTTCCTCGACCTCGACTGGCACGGCCCGGACGATCTACGGGCGCCGCTGGTGCTGGTGCTGCACGGACTGACCGGCTCCTCCCGCTCGCTCTACGTGCTCGGCCTGCAGCAGGCCCTGGCCGCCCGCGGTTGGGCCAGCGTGGCGCTGAACTGGCGCGGCTGCTCCGGTGAACCCAACCGGCTGCCGCGGGCCTACCACTCCGGCGCCAGCGACGACCTCGCCGCGGCCATCGTCCACCTGCGTCGGCTGCGCCCGCAAGCTACGCTCTATGCGGTCGGCTACTCCCTGGGCGGCAACATACTGCTCAAGCATCTCGGCGAAAGCGGTGCGGACTGCGCTCTGCAGGCGGCCGTGGCGGTGTCGGTGCCGTTTCGCCTGGATCAGTGCGCCGACCGCATCGGCCAGGGCTTGTCGCGGCTCTACCAGGCGCACTTCATACGAGCCATGCGCCTCTACGTGGAGGACAAGCAGCGCCAGTTCGCCCGTCTCGGCCAGGCCGAGCACCTCGCCACGCTGGAGCGCCTCGGCCCGCTGCAGGGCCTGCGCACCTTCTGGGAGTTCGACGGACGCATCACCGCGCCGCTGCACGGCTTCGCCGATGCCGGCGACTACTACCGGCGCGCCTCCAGCCGCTATTTCCTCGCCGCCATCCGCGTGCCGACGCTGCTCATCCAGGCCGCCGACGATCCCTTCGTGTCTCCCCACAGCCTGCCGCAGCCGCACGAGCTGTCGACGAGCATCCATTTCGAGCTGCAGGCCGGAGGTGGCCATGTCGGCTTCATCGAGGGCCCGCCGCACCATCCAGGCCATTACCTGGAGCGACGCATCCCCGCCTGGTTGGCGGTATCCCGCGCTGAGCTCCGGCCCGGCTTGGCCGCGAGGGACGGCTGAGCTACCATCCGGGCCTCCATGAACCCGCCAAGGACGCCGTGATGAACCGCGTAATCTACCCGGGAACCTTCGACCCCATCACCAAGGGACATAGTGATCTGGTCGAGCGCGCCGCGAAGCTGTTCGACCACGTGATCATCGCGGTGGCCGCCAGCCCGAAGAAGAACCCCCTGTTTCCCCTCGAAAAACGCGTCGAGCTGGTCCGGGAAGTCACCCAGCACCTGCCCAACGTCGAGGTGGTGGGCTTCTCCAGCCTGCTCGCGCAGTTCGCCCGGGACCAGAAGGCCAATGCGCTGCTGCGCGGCCTGCGCGCGGTGTCCGACTTCGAATACGAGTTCCAGCTGGCCAACATGAACCGCCAGCTGGCACCGGAGGTGGAAAGCCTGTTCCTCACTCCCTCGGAAAAGTACTCCTACATCTCCTCCACCCTGGTCCGGGAAATCGCCGCGCTGGGCGGCAACATCGAACAGTTCGTGCATCCCGCAGTGGCCGTCGCCCTGCGCGAGCGCTTCCGTACCTGACGGGCTGCCCGGCGGGACGTGCACTGCGGGCGCCGATGCGGCACAATTCGCCCCCTGTCGTTGTCCCAGTGCCGCGGCCCCGCCCGCGGCAGGAGCCTTGCATGTCCCTGAAGATCACTGACGATTGCATCAACTGCGACGTCTGCGAACCCGAGTGCCCGAACGGCGCAATTTCTCAGGGGGAAGAGATCTACGTGATCGACCCCAACCTGTGCACCGAATGCGTCGGCCACTACGACGAACCCCAATGCCAGCAGGTCTGCCCGGTAGACTGCATCCCGCATGACGAGAGCCACGTCGAGAGCCGCGAAGAACTGATGCAGAAGTACCTGATCATCACCGACAAGGCCTGATCGGTGGGCGGCGACGGAATGCCTGCCTTTTCGCGCCAGTTCCGCCGGCTCCTCGCCGGCCTGGCGCTGCTGGCCTTCGCCACGGCGCTCCAGGCGCAGACTCCCGGCCGCGCCGCCCTCGCCACACCCCATCCGCTGGCCGGCGCCGCCGGGCGGGAAATTCTCGAGGCCGGCGGCAACGCCTTCGATGCTGCCGTGACGATCGCCGCCAGCCTGGCGGTGGTCGAGCCCTACGGCTCCGGCCTCGGCGGCGGCGGCTTCTTCCTGCTGAGAACCAGCCAGGGCGAGGCGCCGGCCCGCTACCGCTTTCTCGACGCCCGCGAACGCGCGCCCCTCGCCGCCCATGCCGAGCTCTACGTGAGCGACGGCCGCGCACAGCCCCATCTGTCGCGCGACGGCGCCCTGGCCGCGGCGATTCCCGGCCTGCCGGCAGCGCTGGTCGAACTGGCCACACGGCACGGTCGCCTGCCCCTGGCGGACAGCCTGGCGCCGGCGATCCGCCAGGCACGCAACGGCTTCCCCATCGACCGTGTCTACCGGCAGCGCGCGCACTTCCGCCTGAGCGCCCTGCGTGACGACCCGGAGAGCGCCCGGCTGTTCCTCGACGATGGCGAGATCCCCGCCGAGGGCCGGCGGCTGCGCCAGCCGGAGCTGGCCGAAAGCCTGCAGCGCCTCGCCGAACAGGGGCACGATGGCTTCTATGCCGGCGTCACCGCCGAGCGGCTGGTCGCCGGGGTCCGGGCCGCCGGCGGCATCTGGAGCCAAGAGGATCTGGCGCGCTATCAAGTGGCCGAGCGCGAGCCGCTGCGCTTTTCTCTGAACGAAGGGCGCGAACTGATCAGCGCGCCACCGCCCTCGGCCGGCGGCATCGCCCTGGCGCAGAGCCTCGGCATGCTGGAACACCTGCCCTGGCAGGCGGCCGACCGCGTGCAGCGCAGCCATTACGTGGTGGAGGCGCTGCGCCGCGCCTTCCGTGACCGCGGCCTGCTCGGCGACCCGGACTTCGTCGCCAACCCCGTCGCACGGCTGCTCGCCCCTGCCTACCTGCGCGAACAGGCCGCCTCCATCGACCCGCAGCGGGCCACCCCCAGCGCCAGCCTGCCGCCGGCGCCGGCCTGGCGCGAAGGCGAGCACACCACCCATTTCGCCGTACTGGACGATGAGGGCAACGCGGTAGCCGCCACCCTGTCGATCAACCTGCCGTTCGGCGCCGCCTTCAGCGTGCCGGGCACCGGGGTGCTGCTCAACGACGAGATGGACGACTTCGCCGCCGACCTGCAGGGCGCCAACGCCTACGGCCTCGCCGCCAGCTCGGCCAACGCCGTCGCCGCCGGCAAGCGCCCGCTGTCCAGCATGAGCCCCACCTTCCTCGACAGCCCCAGCGAGTTCGCCGCCTTCGGCACCCCCGGCGGCAGCCGCATCCCCGGCATGGTGCTGCTGGCGGTGCTGGAATACTTCGACGGCCAGCCGATCCAGCGCTGGCCGGCGGTGCCGCGCTACCACCACCAGTACCGGCCGGATGTCATCGAGCACGAGCCGGATGTCTTCGACGCCGCGGAAATCGCCGAACTGCAGGCCCGCGGCCACACCCTGAAAGTGCGCGAGCCCTACGGCAACCAGCAGGTGCTGCGCTGGGACAAGCGCAGCGGCGAGGTCGAGGCGGCCAGCGACCCGCGGGGGCTGGGCCGTCCGGACTACCTTCTCGCCCCGCACTGAACCGCCTCCGCCCGGCCGCTGCGGCACGCCCGTACTGGCATCCGCACCGGCACTTGCTTAGCATGGCAACCATCCGTATCCAGCCCGTAGCCGCCCGAACCATGATCATTCGCCGCTCCTGCTCGTTCCTTCGCCTCCCCCTCCCCGCCACTTGCCGGGAGGGGCACGCCCGATGAAAACCTTCCTCGACTGGTCCGCCTACAAGGACGCCGGCATGGGCGATGCCTATGCCGACATTCCCAGGCACGGCGGCGACTTCGCCAAGGCGGTGGCGGTGTGCATCAACAGCCGCCAGTGCGAGGCCGACGGCAAGCAGGTGATGTGCCCGAGCTTTCGCGTCAGCGGCAACGAACACCTCTCCACCGGCGGCCGGGTGCGCCTGCTCAAGGCGGCGCTGAACAGCGACCTGGCCGAACAGGCGCTGGCCGATCCCGCCCTGGCCGAGGCCATGGACCTCTGCGTGGCCTGCAAGGGCTGCAAGCGCGAGTGCGAGGCCAACGTCGACATGCCGCTGATCAAGGCCGAATACCTGGCCCAGCGCGCCGCCCGCCAGGGCCTGAGCTGGCGCAGCCGGCTGTTCGGCCACACCCCGCGCTGGCTGCACCGCGCGCCCTGGCTGAAACCCCTGGTGCGCTGGCGCAACGCCAGCCCGCTGCTGGCGCGGCTGTCCGAGCGCCTGTTCGGCCTGGCCGCCGGCCGCGCCCTGCCGGAACCGGCGCCACAGCCGTTCGCCGCCACGCCGGCCGACAGTGCGCCCGCCGCGGGCCTGCCCGAGGTGGTGCTGCTGGTCGACACCTTCACCCGCCACTTCGAGCCGGGCATCGCCGAGGCGGCGCTCGCCGTGCTGCAGGCCGGCGGCTACCGGGTGCTGATCGCCGAGCCGGAAGCCGAAGGCGGCGAACCGGCGCGGCCCCTGTGCTGCGGCCGCACCTACCTGGCCCAGGGCATGGTCGACGAGGCGCGGACCGAGGCCCGCCGCCTGGTCCAGGCGCTGCTGCCCCACGTGCAGGCCGGGCGGACCATCGTCGGCCTGGAGGCCTCCTGCGTGCTGGGCCTGCGCGACGACGCCCAGGCACTGGAGCTGGGCGAGGCGGTGGAGCAGGTGGCCAAGCACTGCCTGCTGTTCGAGGAGTTCCTCGCCCGGGAATCCACCGCCAAGCGCCTCGACCTGCCGCTCAAGGCCCTGGCCGGAACGGAAACCCTGGTGCACGGCCATTGCCACCAGAAGGCGGTGGGCGCCATGAAATCCATGCGCCGGGTCCTCAAGCTGATCCCCGACCACGAGTTCAACCTGATCGAGGCCGGCTGTTGCGGCATGGCCGGCACCTTCGGCATCGAAGAGGAACATGCCGAGATGTCGTCCAGTATGGCCGAACAGGCCCTGCTGCCGGCCCTGCGGGAAAAGCCCGAGGCGCGGGTGGTGGCCAACGGTTTCTCCTGCCGCCACCAGATGCGCGCCCACGGCGACCAGCGGCCACGGCATCTGGCCGAACTGCTCAGGGATGCGCTGGTGGAAAAGGCCAACTGAGGCCGGCTGTCTTCTCTGCCGGACCCGGGCCACGATGGTCGTGGGCCGGGTCCGACGCGACCCCAGCGCAGCGCAGAGGTCGCGTCCCTCAAGTTCGCCGATGCGCAGTAGTTTTCACACGGCCAGGCCCCAAACCGGACAGTCGGATGTGTCTACGAAACCAAGGGCGACTCACATCCACTCTTTTTCACCGGCAGTGTTTTGCTCACTCCAGAGCACACGGGGTGGAAGATCGAGCAAGGAATGGGCGCCGGCTTGCAGAAAGGGCAGCGCCCGCGCTGCGGCCAACATCATTCGCGCGGCGAGTTCCGTCTCGTTGAAGCGTGCTTCCAGCAATAAGGAGGCATGGCTGGCGTCGCCCGCTGCCGCATGGCGCTCCAGCAACACGCCACGATTCGTTTCCTCCAGCGTGGCAATGCTGTCCACCGGGAACACCAAGGTTTCCTCAGCCAGATAGAGCGGGTCATGGCTGATGGCGTGCTCCACTGCGGCCGTATCGGCCCCGGGTTCCAGTTCGACGTAAACATAGCGCTGGACTGTGCGTTCCTGGGTTTTCAGCTCCGTCGCCAGCGCCTTCCTGACGCCCTTGATCCCCTCCGCTGCCAACGTGTGGTGCAGGCTGGTTCCGGTATGCAGGCTGCTCTTGGTATGCCCGTGGGGGATCAGCAAGGCGAAATGGCTGCGGAACAGGGAGAGGATGCCCGGATCACAGCCCGCGCCCACAACGGCGGCTACCTTGCGAAGGCGCGCAACCCGGTGCATTTCCGACTTGTGCGCGAGAAAGGCTTCGCCGTGCAGGCGCGCGCACTCCACTAGCGGGATACGTCTTTGCAGAAGCTCCTGCGCCGCCCCGAGGATCGCATCCGGGGGTACGCAGAGCAGCGCGGCATCGACTTCTCCCAGCTCGCTGATATGGTCGACGACAGGTACACCATCCAGCCCAGCAACCGGGTTGGGGCTGCGCCGCACGACTCCGGCCAGCGCCAGGGTCGGATCGGCCAGCAGCGCTTCGGTACATTTGCGCCCCAGATTTCCCAGGCCGATGACCGCAACCTGTTGTTTTTTCATGAGACTCATGGGCCTGATTGGTCGGATTGCGCCCGGGAAGGCGGCCTGTAGCGGCGAGAAAGCCGGAGGGGAGTGTGCTTGCCCATTGGCAAACTATAGACAAGGGGATCGCCTGGCGGCCATGCGAAACGGCCGCCCATCGTCCCGATCAACCCGAAACGACCGGCCTTTTGCCTCGCTTGCCGGTCGCGGCCCCGGGCGTGCCCGCCTTGCGCTTCTTCTTCCAGGGCGCAGTGCCTCCACCGGCCGGACCCGCCGGTCCGCTGATGGTCAGGCGCAGGCCGGCGCAACGCTCCACCAGCTTGCTCATCCAGGCCGACTGCTTGGCCACGAATTCCTCCAGGCTCATCTCCCCGCTCTGCACCATGTCCAGCGCCTGTTCCCAGATGGCCGTGGTGCCGGGATCGGCGATGGCCCGGGGAACGGCGTCGATCAGGCTGAAGGCTGCCGGGGTGGCCGCCAGTGCCTTGCCCTGCTTGCTCAGATAGCCGCGGTCCAGCAAGCCCTGGATGATCCCGGCGCGGGTCGCCTCGGTGCCGATGCCGGTAGTGTCCTTGAGCTTCTGCTTGAGGCGGGGATCGTCCACTAGTTTGGCGACGTTCTTCATCGCCTTGATCAGATCGCCCTCGGTGAAGGGCTTGGGCGGCTGGGTCCAGAGATCCTTGAGCGTCACCTCCGCCACGGCACAATCCTGTCCCTCGCTCAGGGCCGGCAGGGGTTGCGGTGGCGGCGCTTCGCGACCCTTGCCCGGTGTCAAAGCTTCCGGGAGCGCACGCCGCCAGCCGGGCTCGACGATCCGCTTGCCCACCGCACGCAATGCCTGTCCGGCGCAGTCGAAGTCCGCCTGGGTGCGGTCGTACTCGTGGTTCGGCAGGAACTGCGCCAGATAGCGCGCACGGATCAGGGTGTAGACGGCCTTCTGCTTGCCCGCCAGGCGGTTCGGGTCCAGCGCGGCGGCGGTGGGGATGATGCCGTGGTGGGCGCTGACCTTGGCGTCGTTCCAGGCCCGCGAGCGGCGCTGCGGCTGCACATGTTGCAGCAGCTCGGCCAGGCCAGGATCGGCACGCCCCAGGGCAGCCAGTATCGCCGGCGCCTCGCCGTGCTGGCTCAGCGGCAGGTAGCCGCAATCGCTGCGCGGATAGGTGATGACCTTGTGGGTCTCATAGAGCGCCTGGGCGATATCCAGGGTTTCCTGGGCGCCGAGGCCGAGCTTCTTCGAGCAGACTTCCTGCAGGGTGCCCAGGTCGAACGGCAGCGGCGGCACTTCGCGCATGCGCTCGGTCTGCAGTTTGACCAGCCGCGCGCTAGCGGCGCGGCGCATGGCGTCCGCCGCCTCCTGCGCCAGTGCCTGCTTAAGGCAGCGACCCTGCTCGTCGCAAGCGTCCTCCGGCGCGCGCCACTGGGCGGTGAAGGGCGTGCCGTCAGCGAGCAGCCGCACCTCGATGGCCCAGTACGGCACCGGCACGAAGTCGGCGATGCTGCGGTCGCGGTCCACCACCAGGCGCAGGGTCGGCGTCTGCACGCGGCCCACCGGCAGTACGCCCTGGTAGCCGGACTGTCGCCCCAGCAGGGTGAACAGCCGGCTCATGTTCATGCCGATCAGCCAGTCGGCGCGGGAGCGGCCCAGCGCCGAATGATAGAGGCTGAACGTCTCGGCGCCCGGCTTGAGCGCCGCCAGTGCCTTGCGGATCGACGCATCGTCCAGGGCTGACAGCCAGAGCCGCTGGATCGGTCCGCGATACCGGCAGTGCTCCACCAGCTCGCGGGCGATCATCTCACCCTCGCGGTCGGCGTCGGTGGCGATGACCAGCTCACGAGCTTCACCGAGCAGGCGCTTGACGACCTTGAACTGGCTGGCGGTCTTGGGCTTGACCAGCATCTTCCAGCGTTCGGGAACGATGGGCAGATCCTTCAGATCCCACCGCTTGTAGCGGGCGTCGTAGGCGTCCGGCGGCGCGGTTTCCAGCAGGTGACCGATGCACCAGGTCACCGTCACGTTCGCGCCCAGCCAGCAACCGTCGCCCCGCCGGGTGGCCTGGAGCATTCTGGCAATGTCCTTGGCCTGGGAAGGTTTTTCACACAGGAAGAGCCGCATGGTCGCCATCATTGATTGTCGCGATGGCGCACAGCATGGGCAGAAACGGGCGCTTAGGCAACCTTTTACCTGTATGGATACACAGACAAAGGTTGCCGAGCCCGGTCCGGCCTTCATGCGTAGCAGTCATGGAAGAAACCGGAGAACCGGAGGATGGCAACACAACGGCCAAACGTTTATTCATACGTTCCTATATAAGGGCGCGTCGATAGCCTTGTAGTTGGGTGGATGTCTGCTTTTGGCCGATTCTGTTGAAAAACTCCCTTCAAGCTGATTTTCAGAAGGGGAAACTTGATCTATTAGAACTGTAATCCACTGATTTTAAATGATTTTTAGTATAGATTTTCTTATCTATATCTGATCCAGCGAGAAAAAACCGACTTTTTCAACAGAATCGGCCGATTCCGGCCCATCACTCACAGCACACGTTCAAGCCCATCAAACTTCCCAGAACTCCCACCGACTCCGCCCCTACTGCGCGCCCGCATGTCGTCGCAGTTGGCGCAACGACTCACTCCAGCCCCGCCCCCTCACTTCAACCGAATCAACGGCTCGTCCTCGCCCGCCAACCGACGCAGCGGGCGGGACTGGCCGTCGCCGAGTTGCAGCACGTTGCGCAGGCTCTGGACGATACGGCTGGTGTAGCCCAGGTCGTTCATCAACGAGCCGGTCTGCAGGCCGTTCAGTTCGCGACGGCGCGCGGCGTCGAACAGCCGGGCGCGAAACTGCGCGTCGAAGTCTGCCGCCCGCTCGTCAAGCAACTGCAGGCGCTCGTGCCAAGCCTCGTCCGGCACCTCCAGGCGGCCCAGTTCGCGCACCTCGCGCAGTACTGCCAGCAGGTGCCGGCGCAGGTCGACGTAGGCCTCGCGGATCGCCGAGTCCTCGCCGCGCAGGTAGTGGCCGAGGTTCTTCTGCAGGTGCTTGGCATCCTTCACCGCGTCCACCAGCTGCAGCGCGGCCAGTTGGCAGGCGATCCAGAACTGCTGGCGGGCCTCGTCCCGCGGCACCTCCACGCGACCCATGAAGCTCAGCAGGTCGCCGTAGACGCCCTTGATGTGCCGCTGATAGAGCGCCTCGGCATCCAGATGGTGGAGGTCCGGATGCGAGCGCAGCAGTGCCTCGTCAGGCCGGTCGCTGGCCAACTGCTCCACCGGCAGGTAGAGCGCGTGGCAAATCACTTCCAGGCTCAGGCGGCCGAGGTGCTGCAGCTCCTGCAGCACCGCGCTGGCGGCGGCGTCGGCCGACTCCAGCAAGCTATCGCTGAGATAGCGGGCCCGGGTCCGCGGCAGCTCGGCCGCGCCGGACTCCAGCTCGGTGATCAGCACCTGCGGCTCGCGCCGCTCCGGCAGCCAGCGTGCCAGCAGGCCGACCAGCTGCCTCTGCCAGGGCCAGAACAGCAGCACGCCGAGAACATTGAACAGGGTATGGAACAGCGCCAGCTGGATCAGCCGGTTGTCCGCCAGCCCCAGCGGTGTCGCCAGCCACTGCACCAGCCCAGTCAGGGGCGTCAGCAGGGCCAGCGCCACCAGCGCGGTGACGCCGTTGAACAGCACATGGGCCAGTGCCAAGCGCTGCCCGCCACGGTCGCCACCGAGGATGGCGGCAATCGCGGTACTGATCGTGGTGCCGATGTTGGAGCCGATGGCGATGGCCAGCCCCTGTCCCAGCTCGAGCTGGCCGCCGGCCAGGGCCGTGAGGGTCAGCATCAGGGCTGCGTGGCTGGATTGCAGGACCACGGTGACCGCCAGGCCGAGCAGCACGAACAACAGCGACCCGAGCAGCCCGTCGACCTGTCGGCCGCCCATGTCCAGCGCCTCGCCGAAACCGGAGAACCCCATCTTGATCTGGTCGATGCCGAGGAACAGGAAACCGATGCTCAGCAGGATGCGCCCGGCCGCCCGGCTCTTCGGCCCGTTGAAGCCGATCAGCACGCCGAACACCAGTAGCGGCAGGGCCAGCGGAGCGAGACTGATGTTCTGCCCAGCCAGGGCCAGCAGCCAGATGCCGCTGGTGGTGCCCAGATTGGTGCCGAAGACGATGGCCAGGCCGCCGGCCAGGGAAATCAGCCCGCTGCCGATGAAGGCAACGGTGAGCAAGGACACCAGACTGCTGGACTGCAGCAGGAAGGTGCCGGCGAGGCCGAACAGGAAGCCCTTGAACGGCGTGGCCGTGCTGCGCCCGAGCAGCGCCTCCAGCCGGCCCCCGGCGAGTTGCTTGAGTCCCTCTTCCAGACACTGCATGCCGAACAAAAAGAGCGCGAGCCCCGCGCACAACTGCAGCCACCCGGGGCTGAACCAGAAGGAGTAGGCCAGGCCGAGGCCGACCAGAAAGGCGAGAAGGAATTTGGAATAGCGCTTCAAGGACCAGGACTTCCTGTTGCCGGACAGCACCTCGCCCCGCGGGCAAGGGGGGGCAAAGCCTACGCCGCCGGCAGAGTGACGGGAAGCCTCGGAGCGCTGGCGCGCAGCTGGGAACGGGGGATGGCCCGGATCAGTCCTGGCGATAGCCGCTGGTGCTGCAGCCGAGGCAACGAACGAACGCCTCCCGGCCCGGATCGACGACCAGCGCTTGACCGGCCTCCTTCACGTTCCCCCCCAGCGCGGTGAACGGCAGGCTGACCACGAAGGCCGCCGTACCGATGATGGTGCCGGCGATCAGCAGAGGCCGGGCGATCAGCAGGTCACCCATCATTGCATAAGCCGGCGGCGCCTCGACGGAATAGACGGGATCGCCACTGACATTGGATTGCTCGGCTTCGCCGTGCGCCGGCGGGGTCAAAAGGCCAGTGATCAGCACCAGGACAAGGGCGAGCAGGCGAAGCGGAGACATGCGGCGGTCCTTCATCGGTGTTTTTTGGCAGAGCCGCGACTATAGCAGCGCCCCCGATATGGCCGGCGTGACGGGCATCAATCGATGAAGATCGGGGGCCTAGCGCCCCTTCAGCGCTGACAGCGCCCGCAGTAGACGCTGGCGCGCTGGCCGAGACGCACCTCGCCGAGGGTGCTGCCACAGACCTTGCAGAACTCGCCACCGCGCCCGTAGACGAACAGTGCCTGCTGGAAGTAGCCGGGCTTGCCATCACCACCGACGAAGTCGCGCAGGGTGGTGCCGCCGCACTCGATGGCCTGGGCGAGGATGCGCCGGATCTCCCCGGCCAGCCTGTCGTAGCGCGCCCGCGAGATCGAGCCGGCGGCGCGGCGCGGGTCGATGCCGGCGGCGAACAGCGCCTCGCTGGCGTAGATGTTGCCCACCCCGACCACCACCGCGTTGTCCATGATGAACGGCTTGACCGCCATCGCGCGCCCGCGCGACAGCCGATACAGGCGCTCGCCGTCGAAGGCCGCGCCCAGCGGCTCCGGGCCGAGCTTGCGCAGCAGCTCGTGCTCCAGTGGATCGGTACTCCACAGCAGCGCGCCGAAGCGCCGCGGGTCGGTGTAGCGCAGCGCCAGCCCGGACTCCAGCAGGATGTCGACATGCTCGTGCTTTTCCGCCGGCAGCCCGGCCTCGACCAGACGCAGGCTGCCGGACATGCCCAGATGACCGATCAGAGTGCCCGCCTCGGCGCGGATCAGCAGGTACTTGGCGCGGCGTTCCACAGCCTCGATGCGCTGGCCGGACAGGCGCACGTCGAGATCCTCGGGGATCGGCCAGCGCAGCCGGCGCTCACGGACGACGACCCGCTCGACACGCTGGCCGACGAGATGCGGCGCGATCCCGCGGCGGGTGGTTTCGACTTCAGGGAGTTCGGGCATGGCGGCAAAGGGCGAAAAAAGCGGGCACCGACCATAGCAGGAAGGCAACGGCCCGGAAATCCCGTCCGGCGACAAGAGGAAGAACTTTGCCAGCAGGAATGGTCGGATTTCTTGTGAACTCCGCGCCCACAGGCGCCTCACTCACCGCTCCGGAGGTACCCCGATGACGCAACCCCTGAAAGGCAAACGCGTGGCTTTCCTGGTAACCGACGGTTTCGAGCAGGTCGAGCTCACCGGACCCAAGGAGGCTCTCGAAAAGGCCGGTGCTCGCACTCTGATCGCCTCGGCGAAGTCGGGCCGGGTGACCGGCTGGAACCACACCACGCCCGCCGACCACTTCCCGGTCGACCGCACCTTCGACACCCTGCACATCGAGGACTGCGACGCGCTGGTGCTGCCCGGCGGTGTGGTCAACGGGGACAACATCCGCATGAACGAGATGGCCCAGGAACTGGTGCGCAATGCGGCACGCGCCAACAAACCCATCGCCGCGATCTGTCACGGCGGCTGGCTGCTGATTTCCGCCGACCTGGTCAAAGGCAAGACCCTGACCAGTTGGCCGTCGCTCCGGGACGACCTGCAGAACGCCGGCGCCAACTGGGTGGATCAGAAGGTGGTGATCGACGGCCACCTGATCACCAGCCGCAAACCCGATGACATCCCGGCCTTCAGCAAGGCCCTGATCGAAACGCTGGGCGGAGCCGCTGCAAGCGTATCGGCCGCCTGACCATCCGCGCCCATCGGCGCACTCCCTGGGTTCCCATGCAGGCGCGTGGGAACCCTTTCAGGGCTCTGCTTGCAGCCGGGTGACGTCCAGCAAGCCCTTTCCAATTCCCCCTTCTTTCTTTTTCGGCATCGCCTGCGTGACATCCAAGGCCCTCTTGGCCATCCAGGATGGAGTACGATCCCGCACAGCTGATTTCGACCTCGAGCAAGCAGACTCGACAGACGCAGGGCGATTTGCCGGCCACCTCTCAAGCCTGGGCGATAGCCGCCGATCTAAGGGGGGACTTTTACCCTATGCCAGGAGGCCCATCCCCATGCTATCCCGCCGCTCCATTGGTGCCCGCCTGGGCATCGCCTTTGGCACGCTCGTTCTGCTCCTTGCTTCAGCCACCGCTGTCGCCCTGTACGGCATGAGTGCGTTGCAGGAGTCGGCCGAGGCTCTCGACCGCAACGCCAAGCTGGCGCAGAACGCCGCCCAGGTGCGCCTGCTGGCTCTGGAGGAGCGACGCTTCGAGAAGGACATCTTCATCAACCTGCGCGATGCGGAAAAGGTGCAGTCCTACAAGGCCCGCTGGGACGCGACCCTGCAGAAGCTGCAGGACACCCTGCAAGTCGGCAGGACGCAGGCCCCCGATGCGGAATTGTCCAGCCTGTACGAGGCGTCCGCCGCGGCGCTGAATGGCTATGCCAGCGGCCTCAATGCGATCCACCAGCGCATCGGGGCGGGCGAGTTCGCCGATACGGCCGCAGCCAACAGCGCCATGGGCCAGTACAAGGACGAGGTTTACCACCTGGACGAAGGCGGCGCGGCCATCGACCGCAAGGCCACCGAGCACATGACCCAGGCCAGGGAGCAGGTCGCCGCGCAGCTACGCAACGCCCTCGTCGGCCTGCTCGGCTTCGCCGCCCTGGCCCTGCTGATCGCCGTGCTGATGGCCCTGTACATCACCCGCAGCATCACCGGCCCCCTGCAGCGGGCGCTGGCGGCGACCCGCCGGGTGGCCGAGGGCGACCTGACCCAGGATCTCGCCGGCCACGCCCACGACGAGACCGGCCAGTTGCTGAATGCCATGGACGAAACCAATCGCAAGCTGTCCGACCTGGTCGGCTCCCTGCATAGCGGTAGCGAAAGCGTCTACAGCCGCGCCCGGGAAGTTTTCCACGGCAGCCAGGAGCTCGCCGCGCGCACCGAGGAACAGGCCAGCGCCCTGCAGCAGACGGCAGCCAGCATGGAGCAGATCAGCGCCACCGCACAGCAGACCAGCGAAGCCACAGAGCAGGCCAACCGGCTCGCCGCGACCGCCGCGCACACGGCACAGAGCGGCGGCCAGGACGTGGAGCGCAGCATCCTGCTAATGCGCGAGCTGGCCGACAGCTCGCAGAAGATCAACGACATCATCGGGGTCATCGACTCGATCGCCTTCCAGACCAACATCCTCGCCCTCAACGCCTCGGTGGAGGCTGCCCGCGCCGGCGAACAGGGCCGCGGCTTCGCTGTGGTGGCCACGGAAGTGCGCAACCTGGCCAGCCGCAGCGCCACCTCGGCCCAGGAGATCCGCAGCCTGATCGAGGCCATCGGCGACAAGATCGGCGAGGGCGCCCGCCAGGCCGAATACAGCGGGCAGAGCATCCGCGAGACGGTGGACGCCATCCACCAACTGGCCAGCCTGATGGAGGAGATCTCCGCCGCCACCCGCGAGCAGCGCAGCGGCTTCGGCCAGATCAACGGCGCCATCGGCCAGTTGGACAGCACCACCCAGCAGAACGCCGCCCTGGTGGAGCAGTCCCGCGCGGCCGCCGCCGCCCTGGAGGGGCAGGCGGCGCAGATGCAGCAGCGGGTGGCTGTCTTCAGGACACGCGAAACCGCTGCCGACGGCACGCCGGCAATGGCCTGACTGCCTCCTGCCCCGCCGCCTGCGCGACACGGACCGCCTTGGCCACCGGCCGGATCGGGCCAGGGCGGGCGGCCATGGGAGCCGTGCCGCGAAGGCGTGCGACGAAAGGGCCGGGCTGGGTAGAATTGATGCACGCCATCATCGGGAGATTCGTGTGCAGTCAGCCATTTCCATCCATGGCCTGTCCAAGACGTATGCTTCGGGTCTGACCGCGCTGCGGAACGTGGACCTGGAAATCCGCCGGGGCGAGATCTTCGCCCTGCTGGGTCCCAACGGCGCGGGCAAGACCACGCTGATCAGCATCATCTGCGGCATCGTCAACCCCAGCCAGGGCCGGGTCCTGGCCGATGGTCACGACATCGTCACCGACTACCGCGCGGCGCGCGCCAGGATCGGCCTGGTGCCCCAGGAGCTGTCCACCGACGCCTTCGAAAGCGTGTGGAGCACCGTCACCTTCAGCCGCGGCCTGTTCGGCAAGCCGGCCAACCCCGCCTACATCGAGAAGGTGCTGCGCGATCTGTCCCTGTGGGACAAGAAAGACAGCCGCATCATGGCCCTGTCGGGCGGCATGAAGCGGCGCGTCATGATCGCCAAGGCGCTGTCCCACGAGCCGCAGATCCTCTTTCTCGACGAACCCACCGCCGGCGTGGACGTGGAGCTGCGCCGCGGCATGTGGGACATGGTGCGGCGCCTGCGCGAGAGCGGCGTCACCATCATCCTGACCACCCACTACATCGAGGAGGCCCAGGAGATGGCCGACCGCATCGGCGTGATCCGCCAGGGCGAGATCATCCTGGTGGAGGAAAAGAACGCGCTGATGGCCAAGCTCGGCAAGCGTCAGCTGACGCTGACCCTGAGCGAGCCGCTGGCGCGGATTCCGGAGTCGCTGCAGACCTACCGCCTGGAGCTGTCGGCCGATGGCGGCCAGCTTGTCTACACCTACGACAACCAGGCGAATGGCGGCAACATCGCCCGCCTGCTGCAGCAGCTGGGCGAGGCCGGTATCGAATTCAAGGATCTCAGCTCCTCGGAAAGCTCCCTGGAAGAAATCTTCGTCAGCCTGGTGCACTCGCCCTCATGAACCTGTACGGCATACGCGCGATCTACCTGTTCGAAATGGCCCGCATGCGGCGCACGCTGATGCAGAGCGTGGCCTCGCCGGTCATCTCCACCGCCCTGTACTTCGTGGTGTTCGGCTCGGCCATCGGCTCGCACATGGTGAACATCGACGGCATCAGCTACGGGGCGTTCATCGTCCCCGGCATGATCATGCTGGCCCTGCTCACCCAGAGCATCTCCAACGCCTCGTTCGGCATCTACATGCCGCGCTTCACCGGCACCATCTATGAGATCCATTCCGCACCCATCTCCTATATCGAGATCGTGCTGGGCTACGTCGGGGCGGCCGCCAGCAAATCCATCCTGCTCGGCGCCATCATGCTGGTCACGGCGCGGCTCTTCGTGCCCTTCCACATCGAGCACCCGCTGTGGATGATCGCCTTCCTGGTGCTGACCGCGGTCACCTTCAGCTTGTTCGGCTTCATCATCGGCATCTGGGCCGACGGCTTCGAAAAGCTGCAGATCGTCCCCTTGATGGTCGTCACGCCCTTGACCTTCCTGGGCGGCAGCTTCTACTCCATCAACATGCTGCCCCCGTTCTGGCAGAGCGTGTCGCTGTTCAATCCGGTGGTCTACCTGGTCAGCGGATTCCGCTGGAGTTTCTATGGCGTATCCGACGTCAGCCTGCCCATCAGCCTGGGAATGACATTGCTCTTCCTGGTCCTGTGCATGGCCGGCGTGCGCTGGATTTTCCGGACGGGGTACCGGCTGAAGAACTGAACCGGCCGCGCCCTCCGCTATACTCCGCGCTTTTTGCGAGAGTGCCCCCATGTCCCTGCCCAGCCTGCGACTGAAAGCCAACGCCGAGCGCCGCCTGCGCGCCGGCCACCTGTGGGTCTACAGCAACGAGGTGGATGTGCTCGCCAGCCCGCTAACCGCGTTCCAGGCCGGTGACCAGGCGATCCTCGAAGCGGCCGGCGGCAAGCCCCTCGGCATTGTCGCGCTCTCCCCGAACAACCTGATCTGCGCGCGGCTGATCTCCCGCGATCTCAAGCACCCGCTGGACAAGTCGCTGCTGGTGCATCGCATCAACGTCGCCCTGTCCCTGCGCGAGCGGCTGTTCGAGGCGCCCTGCTACCGCCTGGTCTACGGCGACTCCGACCTGCTGCCCGGCCTGGTGGTGGACCGCTTCGGCGACCATCTGGTGGTGCAGCTCGCCTCCGCCGCCATGGAGCGCCACAAGGACGCCGTGGTCGAGGCGCTGGTGCAGGTGCTCAAGCCCGCCGGCATCCTGTTCAAGAACGACTCCAGCGCCCGCGATGCCGAAGGCCTGGAGCGCTACGTCGAGACCGCCTTCGGCGAGATGCCGGAATGGGTGGCGCTGGAAGAGAACGGCGTGAAGTTCGAGGCCCCGGTGCAGGGCGGGCAGAAGACCGGCTGGTTCTACGACCACCGCCTGAACCGCGCGCGCCTGGCCCCCTACGTCAAGGGCAGACGGGTGCTCGACCTGTTCAGCTACGTCGGCGGCTGGGGCGTGCAGGCCGCGGCGTTCGGCGCGACCGAAGTGATGTGCGTGGACGGCTCGGCGCTGGCGCTGGACGGCGTCGAGCGCAATGCCGCGCTGAACGGCGTGGCCGAGAAGATGACCTGCGTCGAGGGCGACGTGTTCGAGGCCTTGAAGGAGCTGAAGGCCGCCGAGGAACGCTTCGACGTGGTCATCGCCGACCCACCGGCGTTCATCAAGCGCAAGAAGGACCTGAAGAACGGCGAGGCCGCCTACCGCCGCCTCAACGAGGCGGCCATGCGCCTGCTCACCAAGGACGGCATCCTGGTCAGCGCCTCCTGCTCCATGCACCTGCCGGAGGACGACCTGCAGAACATCCTCCTCTCCAGCGCCCGCCACCTCGACCGCCACATCCAACTGCTCGAGCGCGGCGGCCAGGGCCCCGACCACCCGGTCCACCCGGCCATCGCCGAGACCCGCTACATCAAGAGCCTGACCTGCCGGATTCTGCCGAGCTGAGGCATTCCCGACCGTAGGGTGGAAAACTCGCGTGGCGATTTTCCACCTCCGGCGCGGTGGTTGGGGGATGGAAATGGGGTTTTATCCTGGGCCGAGCGGGGATGCGGGGGCATTGGCGAATGGTTGGGGGCAGTGGCGTCATGGCAGGCAGAGAGCGGCCAGATACATCAACCATGATTGCGCGTTGGCGTTCAGAGTCCTTGGGGTTGCCTGGAGCCAAATTGCGTCTGTAGATTCAGATATGCTAGATTTGTATCCAAGGAGCATATTGAGGTGCTGGCGATGACAGTAACTATCCAGGCTCAGGACTTTTCGAAAAGCCAATGCGTGGCCGGCCTGCGTGCGGCGCTGAACATCCTGGACAAATGGAAGGCCTCCTGCGAACAGGCCTGCCGGATCTTGCGCATTTCGCGCAGCACCTACACCCGAGCCAGGCAACGCGATTCGGCGTGGACGGTAGGCCTGGACTCCGATCAGATGCAGCGCATCAGCATCGTGCTGAATATCCACGCGGCGCTGCGCCTCGTGTTCGACAACCCCGAAAATGTCTATGGCTTCCCCTCGATGGAGAACCGCAACGAGTTCTTCAACGGGCGCGCGCCGCTCGACGTCATGGCACAGGGCGATATGATCTCGCTGTACGAGACGTTCCGACGAATCGATACGCTGCGGGGTGCCCAGTGGTAATGCTGAGCAGCCTTGCCGTCCTGGGCGGCGAGAGTCTGCAGGCCTACCGCCTGGTCAACTCCAAGTTTCCGCCCATTGCCTTGTTCGATGACGTTGCTGACGAAGCAGACCTCGAAGCGCTATATCGGCTTCAGGCAATGACGAATCCACGGTTGCAGAACGAAATTGGCCGGCTGGAGTTGATCCCTCGTGGCGAGATCCCGTTCGGTATTCCCGGATGCTCGTACGCAACGGCGCCCTTTACCCATGTGAACCCGGCCGGCTCGCGCTTTAGCAATGGCAGCTTCGGCGTGCTGTATCTGGCCGATAGGATGGACACGGCGATTGCCGAGGTGCGCCATCACCAGGAGCGCTACTGGTCGAACGTGCAAGGCCTCAATTACGACCGCTTTGTCTTCAGAGGACTGACCTGCAGCTTCACGGATGCCGGGATGAGGGACGCTACAGGGGTGCCGCTGTCGGACCCCATATATGCCCCCGACGATTACACCCACTCTCATCAATTGGGAAGCGAAGCGAAGCGAGAGGCATGCCCGGGCCTGCGTTACCACTCGGTCCGTTGTTCAGGCAGCGTCTGTTGGGCGCTGATGACACCGCGGCCCGTTACATCGATCATCCAGACCGCTCATTACGAGATGATCTGGAGCAGTCAAATTATCGGTGTCAATCGGATTACAACGCCGGATAGCCGATAGGACGCAAAAACAGTCTGTAATGGCCGGCAGAAACCGGCCGATTCTGTTGAAAAACTGGTTTTACTTACAGTAGGCATGCTGGCCTTCGGATTGTTCACCGAAGGGCTGGCCCGCCACTTTTCATGGCCTTTCGATGTTCTATTGAGCCTTCAGGCTCGGGTTTTGGGGTTATTTGGAGGGTTTCTGCTTCAAGCAGGCGTACCTATCCTGTGACCGGTGGCCCCTGAGGAATCAACTTGGCCAATCGCCGCAGATTTTGTACCGCTGCGGCGAGTGTGAACTCATCGGTTGCGCCAGTCAGTCCACGCAGCCGTAAGCGATCGACTTTCAGGAGCCGCTTGAGATGGGCGAAGAGCATCTCGACCTTTTTGCGTTCGCAGCGGGAGCGTTGATACGCCGCTGTGGTGGCGATGCGTCGAGCCACTTCCCGGGCGGCTTCATGAACGCTGCGGACGATCTTGCGCATCGGCGTATTCGGGCAACACCGTGACTTCATCGGACAGGTTGTGCAGTCGGCCTGGCTGGACCGATAGATCACCGTGTTGGCTTTCGTGACGTGGGAGCGCTGACGCTTGAAGGCCCGCCACTCGCTACGCAGGGGGCGTCCGGCCGGGCAGCGGTATTCCCCATCCTCTTCATTCCAGTGGAAATCATTGCTCGAGAAGGTGCCGTTCTGGCGTTCGGTTTTGTCCCACACCGGGACATGCGGTTCGATGCCCTTTTCTTCCACCATCCAGGCTAGCATGGGCGCTGTCCCATAGGCGGTGTCGCCGATCAGACGTTCCGGTGTGATGTCGAAACGCTCTTCGACGCGCTCCACCATGGTCTTGGTCGACTCGACCTCGGCGGTGCGGTGAGCCGGCGTGGCTTCCACGTCCAGGATCACGCCGTGCTCGGTGTCGATCAGGTAGTTCGTGGAATAGGCGAAGAACGCCGGCCCGCCCGGCGCAGCCGTCCAGCTGGCCAGAGGATCGGTCAGTGACAAGCGCTTGGGTGGCGTTTCCGCGAGCGCTTCGTCATCGAGCGCATCGAGGTACTCACGCACGGCGCGCGTGCTGAGTGCCGGGTCGCCCCAGTTGATCACTTCATCCCCGGCGACGCCACGCTGCCGGCTTGCGTCGGCCTTGATGATGCTGGCATCCACGGCAAAGCCTTCGCCCTTGACCAGACCGGCGGTCATGCAGCGAAGAACCACTTCATTGAACAGCCAGCGAAACAGGCCGCTGGCCCGAAAGCGGCCATGCCGGTTCTTGGAAAACGTCGAGTGATTGGGCACTTCATCTTCCAGACCCAACCGGCAGAACCAGCGATAGGCCAGGTTCAAATGGACCTCTTCGCACAACCGCCGCTCGGAGCGGATGCCGTAGCAGTAGCCGACGACCAGCATGCGGATCATCAGCTCGGGATCGATCGAGGGACGCCCGAAGGGGCTGTAGAAATCCTTGAGGTACTGGCGCAGGTCGCTGAGATCCAGGCCGCGATCGATACGGCGCAGCAGGTGGTGACCGGGAACATACTCTTCCAGGTTAAGCGCGTAAAACAGCCGCTCCTGCCCACTCGATAGCCGCCCCATCATGCTGCGGGCCCTCTCGCTTGCCGACACGAGGAGTCTGGCCGCTGTCTGCCGGGGTAGCTAGTTTTTCAACAGAATCGGCCAGAAGCGGACGGTCACGCCGTGGAAAACAAATCAGTCACCTTTTTCCGATGAAAATTCCAATCATCAGAAACCTAACGAGGCTGGCCTCGCGGAGCAAGCTTCCTAATCCGACCAGTCGTCCGCGCTGTGACTGTATCGGACTTCTGCAGTTACAGCGCCATTGCGTGGATCGCAAAATTCGAGCAGGCACCAGCGGCCGTCTCGTGATACTAATCTTTTAAAAAGTAATGTCATGCTGCTGTATATCGGCAGTCCGGGTGGCGGAAAAACGATTTCACCAACGCCGGCAACTTCTGGATTCTGCGCAGCGCGCCCAGGGCCAACTTCTTCATTTCCTCCCGGTTCTGCACAAGACGCCTGGACACACTGCGCTTGACGTGCCCCCAGACCTGCTCGTCCGGGTTCAGCTGTGGCGAGTACGGCGGCAGATAGAAGAGTTTCAGGCGCCCCGCTTGTTCCTCGCGAACGCCCTGACCAGCCGGGCCTTGTGCACCGGATGGCCATCGACGATCACGAAGACCGGCTGCTCGGCACCGATCAGCAGGCGCTTGAGAAACTCGCGGAACACGCTGGCCGTCACCGTCCCGTCGTGCAGCATGAAGCGGAACTCGCCGCGCGTCCCGACCGCCGAACAGCCTGTTCACCGAGAAGCGTCGGCCGGTCACCTCGACCACCGGCGTTTCCCCCTGCGGCGCCCAGGTCGTGCCGGCATGGTAGTCGGAGCGTAGGCCCGACTCGTCCGCGAAGTAGATCCTTGCCCCCGCTGCACGGGCCTCGGCCCGAATCGCCGGGTAGGT
>NZ_BAAGYK010000135.1:29251-37494 GCF_054779355.1 Azotobacter armeniacus | reverse complement strand
TCCAGCGCGATGTCGTCTCGGCGTGTACGCGCTCCTTCAGCCGCTTGATCGACTTCTTCGAGGGCGCTGTGCCCCAGTAGGGCTTGCCCTGGTGACCGTAGAAATGTCCCACGGTGTAGCCCAGGAAGTCGAAGCGCTCCTCCGGCAGCTTGACCAGTCGAGTCTTCTGTTCGTTGACCGTCAGGCCCAGCTTGGCCATCAGGCGCCGCATCGTCGCCATCGCCTGCCGGCAGCGCAAAGCGTCGAAGACTACGAGGCGCTGCTGCCGTGGAACTGTACTCCGACGGCGCCACTGTAAAAGACCGGCTTGACCGTCAACAGACGGGGTTCATGGAGCGCTTACCTTATTTAAGGGCCCCATTAATAATCCGTCACAGGCTTTTCTCAAAGACATCACAGTGACATCATAGAAAAACCATGCAGGGGAAGAAGAGCCATCACTCAATGAATATGAACCTCGTTAGACTTCGAAAGCTGGCTGCTGAGCACGGCGATGCTGGGTCACCCGATGCGCGCGATGCTCTGATACTTGCGTTTCTTCAGGAGCTTGGCTGCATCTTGGGAAAGTCTGTCATCAATGCCATGACGGATTTAGAAATCCGCCACTGCTATGTCAAATGGACTCAGGCGATCCTGGCCGGAGCGACCACGGACAGCCGCCATGAGTGGTTGGTCCGCGGCGTGCGGCTCATGCTCTTGGACTACAAAGAGCATTCCGCAGAGCCTATTCACAAGGAGCTGCCGATCAATGTAGTTTCATTACTGAATCAAGCCACCCCCAATAAATAAGAAGGCAACAAGTTTTGTGCAGTAATTCCCTATTTTAGTGCTCGCCAGAAGTAGAAGTCAGGCCACGAGGGCCAACTTTTATTGGAGGGGGTGATGCTCCCAGGGCCATGCTTGGCCGCTCGTGATTGTATGTCCACAGCCAGCGCGTTGCGTACTCTTGCACCTCCGCGACCGACTCGAACAAGTAACCTTTCACGTTATGCAGATGCAGAAAGCCCAGGCAAAAACCCCAGTTGCGTTGATTGTGCGTGAGCCGAATCAAGTGATAAGTGATCGGCGTTCTCGGCATTTTCCAGCGACAGCCGTGGCTGATAACGTATTCGCCATGTCCGCGACCATAATCTGTTTGATCGGCGCGTCCAGCTGCGTGCTCCTGTCCGCCGGATGGATTGCCTGCGCTACGCTCGGTTGACCGAGCAGATCGACTGGTTGCCACCCGCTTCACGCCTGACACAGCGGCTATGCGCCTGGGTCGAAGCACTGCTGGAGCTGCTACCTATCAACCATGTCAGCCGGCTCACCGGGTTGCATTGGCACACCCTCAAGATTCTGGCAAACGCCACCAGGAGGCCTCGGTCGGCACATTCGAGCCCGGCGACGTGTGGCGCCTGGTAATGGAAGAGTTCGTCCTGCACAAGGGGGCACCGTTACGCCACCGCGACCATGGATGCCGAACCTACGCGTGCCCTGTGGGCAAGCCTGGGCAAAACAGCCGCCAGGCCATACGCCCCTTCTTCGAGCTGCTCGGCGAGCAGTGTCAGCATATAGAAGCGGTGGCGATGGACATGAACACCGCCTTCGACCTGGAGGTGAGGCAGCACTGTCCTCGGGCGGAAGTGGTGTACGACCTGTTCCCCGTCGTGGCCCGCTACGAACGCGAGGTGGTCGACCGCATCCGGGCGGATCAGGCCAATGCCCGGCGCCATGACAAGCCAGCCCGCCAGGTGATCAAGCAGAGCCGTTGGCTGCTGCTGCGCAACCGGGAAAACCTGAAAGACGAGCATGAGGTACGACTGCAGGAGTTGCTCGCCGCCAATCAGCCATTGCCACGGTCTACGTGCTCAAGGATGCGCTGAAAGAGATCTGGTACGCCCCCTGCGTTTTGGAAAGCTGACGGCGTTGTCGGGCCTGGCTGCGGCATGCCGGAGACTCGGACTACTTCTTCCTGAAAATCAAGGCCGCTTTCCCCGAAAAGGCACGATGAGCCAAATAAAAAGGCGACCCTCTCGGATCGCCTTCTAAGCCCCGCGCGACGCGGGTTTTGTTTGGTAGGCACAATTGGACTCGAACCAACGACCCCCACCATGTCAAGGTGGTGCTCTAACCAACTGAGCTATGTGCCTGTCGATGGCCGCGCATTCTACGGATTTGCGCCGGCCTGTCAACACCTTTTTCCGCTAACCAACTGAAAAAAATGATTTTTCCCATTCAGGCCAGACTCCCGGCGCGCTAGCCGGGAAAAATCCACTCCGGTAGCATCGGTCCGACGTCGAATATTTGGAACAGGAAGCCGCAAGATGGCGCATACCGACTACCCCTTCTCCTACTACGCCGCCACGGCCAGCCCCGCCCCGCAGCGACCGGAACTCACCGGGGAAGCCGAAACCGACGTGTGCATCGTCGGAGCAGGCTACACTGGGCTGTCCACCGCCTTGTTCCTGTTGGAAAGCGGCTTCCGCGTCATCTTGCTGGAGGCGGCCAAGGTCGGTTTCGGCGCCTCCGGGCGCAACGGCGGGCAGATCGTCAACAGCTACAGTCGCGACATCGACGTGATCGAGCGCAGCCTGCCCGTCGCACAGGCCCGCCAGCTTGGCGAAATGGCCTTCGAGGGCGGACGTATCCTGCGCGAACTCATCGCCCGCCACGGTATCCAGTGCGACCTGAAGAACGGCGGCGTGTTCGCCGCCTTCAGCGCCAGGCAGATGGCCCATCTGGAAGCGCAGAAGAAGCTCTGGGAGCGCTATGGTCATACCCGGCTGGAACTGCTGGACGCCCGACGTATCCGCGAGCTGGTGGACAGCCGGCAGTATGTGGGCGGCCTGCTCGACATGAGCGGCGGGCACATCCATCCGCTCAACCTGGCCCTCGGCGAAGCCGCGGCGGTGGAAGCCCTGGGCGGGACGATCCACGAGCAGTCGCCCGCCGTGCGCATCGAGCGCGGCGCCAATCCGCTGGTGCATACCCCGCAGGGGCAGGTCAGGGCGAAGTTCGTCGTGCTGGCCGGCAATGCCTACCTGAGCGACCTAGTCCCGGAGCTGGCGGCCAAGTCGATGCCCTGCGGCACTCAGATGATCGCCACCGAGCCCCTGGGCGAGGAGCTGGCCGCCAGTCTGCTGCCGCAGGACTACTGCGTCGAGGACTGCAACTACCTGCTGGACTACTACCGGCTCTCCACCGAGCGGCGACTCATCTACGGCGGCGGTGTGATCTACGGTGCCCGCGATCCCCAGGACATCGCCGCCATCATCCGGCCGAAGATGCTCAGGACCTTCCCGCAGCTGCAGCACGTGAAGATCGACTACGCCTGGACCGGCAATTTCCTGCTCACCCTCTCGCGCCTGCCCCAGGTCGGGCGGATCGGCAACAACCTCTACTACTCCCAGGGCTGCAGCGGCCACGGCGTCACCTATACCCACTTGGCAGGCAGGTTGCTCGCCGAGACCCTGCGCGGTCAGGCCGAGCGCTTCGACGCCTTCGCCGCGCTGCCGCACTACCCCTTCCCCGGCGGCCGGCTGCTACGCGTGCCCTTCACCGCCCTGGGCGCCTGGTATTACACGCTGAGGGACCGGCTGGGCGTCTGAGTCAGAATGGCGGACAGACCGGCACCGGCGCGCAGCTCGCGTCGGCGGCCCGGGCCGCGGGCAGATCCGCCGAGAAACGCGAGTTCTCCTGCAGCGCCAGTTGCCGGGCGCAGCTGCGGGCCTGGCTGGCGACTGCCAGACAACCGCGCTCGGCGAGCACCTCCGACAGATTGAACCAGCCGGCGGCGAACTGCGGATCGCGCTTCAGGCTTTCCCGCAGGGCCTCCTCGGCACCGCGCGGATTGCCTTGGGCATGGAGACTGTTGGCCAGGGCGAACCAGCCGACGGACACCTCCGGCCAGCGCGCAACTGCCGTCCGGTAGGCCTGTCGCGCCACATCCCCCTGCCCGGTTTCCTCCAGATCGCTGGCTGCCTGGAGCCAGGGACGCGTTTGCGCCGTCGCCGGCAGCCGGTTGGCGGGCAGCGTCAGCACGGCCCAGCGCCCACCCTTCGCCCAGGTCCGGTCGAACGCTGCGAAATCGGTCGTCAGGCGGCGCGTGGCTCCCGAACGCAGGATGAACTGCTGCTCGCGCCGGTCGTACCCCACCACCACCGCGAAATGCCAGCTCGGCCACCAGTCCAGCGCGAGGTTCTGCAGCACCAGCACCGGGTTGCCTGCGGCCACCTCGGTCAGCACGCTCTCCAGCCGGGGCGCCAGGGGATAGACCAGCATCCCGTGGCGGCGCGCGGCGGCCACCATCTCCACTTGCAGACTACCCTTGCGGCCGGGCAGGTACACCTGCTCCTTGAGCAACCCCGGCGAGGTATCCAGGCCACGCTGATTGAGCATGCTCGCCAGCGCCGCCGGCCCGCACTGATAGGCGCTCTGCGGATAGAAGGGCACGCCGGTCAGCTCGACCCGCTCGGGCAGGCGTGCGGTCTCCGTAGACAACACGGGAGTACGCGCGCAAGCCGCGAGAAGAGCGAACAGTCCGAGGAGGAGGATGGTCCGCAGGCTGCCACTCACCTGACGCAGCGGACGAAGGTATAGACATCCGTGGCGCAGAGCATGTCGGTGATGATGAAGATCACCATGAACAGCACGATGATGCCCAGCACATTGCCCCCGGCCGGCGCCTCGGCGAGTTGCCGGTTGAACTCCGCCAGCTCGGCGCTGGTGAGGCTGCCGATCCGCTGCTCGACCTGCTGCCGGTCGACGCCCAGGGACTCCAGCTTCTTCCGGACCTCCTGGTCCTCGAGCATCTGCAGCAACTGCTGGCGATCTACTTGGCGCTGCTCCGCAGCGATCACCTCCTGCGTGCCGATCATCGCCGCCTGGACCATGGGAATCTGAGTGAACAGCAGCAACTGCAGTGCCGCCAGAGTGCCTGCCACACGCCGTACCGGGGTCGAGGTGGACGTAGGAGAGAGCTCCTTGCATTTGATTGTCAGCCCGTCTTGTTGCAAAAGACGAGCATTCTAGACGGAACTCTTCCATCTCCATTTGCCATCCCGTCAGATCGCAGTATAGCCACCGTCGGCCTGAAAACAGGCGCCGGTCACGATCGAAGCCCGGTCGCTGCCCAGGAAGGCTACCACGTTGGCGATCTCCAGCGCCTGCGCCAGACGGCCGATCGGTTGTCTTGCCAGGATGGCATCCCGGGTCGCCTGCGGCAGCCGGGCTAGCAAGGGCGCATCGACATCGCCCGGGGAAACGCTGTTGGCACGAATTCCCTGCGGGCGTAGGTCGGGGCGACCGAACAGGTGAAGCTCACCACCGCCGCCTTGGCCGCCGAATAGGCAGTGCTGCTCTCCTGGCCCACGTGAGCGCCACGTGAGCGAGGATCGAGGCCATGTTGACGATGGACCCGCCACCGCCCGTCAGCATCCGGGCGACGGCCTGCTTGTTGCACAGAGCGCCCCCGGTCAGGTCGATGCCGATCACCCGCTGCCAATCCGCGAGATCCAGCAGGTGAACCGGCGCCTTCTTCTCTGCAGTCTCCTGTCGGTAACCGTTGCCAAATCCAGGCAGGGATAAAGCTGGACATATCGGCACTTATACTGAACGGCATGATGACTGAATCTCCCGCTGGAAACTTGAATATTGTGCAGGCTACGACTGAGTTAGTTTGACTTTACATAAGGGCTTATTGTTTCGCTCCACTTCAAATAACCACTTCCAAGCAAATGCATACCGTCGTATGTATATTGCGGTAGCAAACCACCTCTTTCAGTCGAAAGCCCACTGTTTATATTTATGAATGTAATGTCGTTTTTTGCGGCAAACGCTTTAAGCTTATCATTCAGCTCTCTAACTTTATAAAGTCTATTTCCGCATCTGCTTTCGCTACATTCGATTGTTGATTGAATATATACCTTTATTCTTTTGCCTTGTAGTTGACTGACAATATTTGTATAGTTTTCAAATATTGCAGCAACACTCAAACCAGCATATATATCATTTATACCAACCATTAAAAATGCTTTTTTTGGAGAGACTGCGAATATAGGCTCCATACGTTTAAGTATATCGTCAGCTCTGTCGCCGCCAATCCCTCTGTTGGCTATCTTTATTTGTGGAAATATCTCATCCCATGGTGCGGCCTCAGTTATTGAGTCTCCAATCATTACAACATCAGCCTGTGGACTAAATACCTGAAACAAAGTATTGCGCGGCCTTGCTTCGCCAGTCTTTACTAAAACCTGATTTATCGCGAGTTTCATTTGTTCGTATGGAAAGATCTGCTTGTATACCGTAAGCCCTCCCCAAAAATAACCAGCTATTGCTACAAGCAGGACAAGAATTATCCTTATTATAAGTGAGTGCTGCTGTTTTTGATCCATTTAAATTTGTTCCATGAGTCTGTCGGACTTGAGTCGACGACGATTTGATATCCGAGGGTTATGGTGTATTGCGCCACAACGGCCCGATTCTGGATGCACAGGACAACTGTAGGAGACCCCCGGCGGGTTTGTGAAGGCGCCTTGAGGCACGGAATGCCCCTCATGCCCGGCGCAGCACGGGCATGCGCTTGATGTTCCACGTCAGGGTCACCAGGTTCCACTCGCCGTGGGCTGCTTGCAGCCCGCGCATGCTCATGTGCCTGAATGCTAGAGCATTTTCATCAAATACCAGATCACTGCTGCAACTGTAGGTCGGGTTAGCCGCAGGGCGTAACCCGACGCGACGGGCAATGCCGGGCAGGCTGTCGGGTTACGCTACGCTAACCCGACCTACGGAGCGGCCCTCCACGCATATCGTTATCCTGATCGCCCCCAAAAGGCGGACTCGAATAAGGTGAAACTGCTCTAGATGATGCCGAACACCGGTTCGACAGTTTGCTTGCGCAGGGAGTACAGTGCCCGCCCGGCCCGGCTGGCTAGCCGATGGGTCATTTTGCTCACCGGGTCATCGGTGTTCGGCTCGGGCCCGTCGGCAGCGAAGCGTCGGACACCGGCAAGAGATGCGATTCGCGCCTGAGGGCCAGCAGCGGTTCGATACCCGCCTCGCCGCAGGCCTGCACATGGGCCTGGCTATAAAAGCCGTTGTCCGCTAGCAGCACCTGCGCCTGACCCAGGTCTTCGGGCAATCGCCCGATCTGCTCCAGCGCAGGCTTGACCTCGTGCATCCTGCTGCACCGATCTTGGTACCGTCCAGCACAATGTGATCCCGCTTGAGCAACTTCACCTCACGGGCGAGTATGAGCACCTGCACGAACAACGCCTCGATCTGCTTGAAGAACCATCGTCGAAAGGTCGCCAGGATGTCGTGGTCGGGATGGGTGTTGGCCGCGACATACCGAAACGCTACCGAATCACAGGTGGCCCGCTCGATCTTGCGGCTCGAATGCATCCCATTGGCGTAGCCATAGATCAGCAGCCCCAGCAGCACTGCCGGCTGGTGTGCCTCTGCCCCTCGGCCTGCGTACTGGCGCGTCAACGCGCTCAGCTCCAACTGCTCGATGACCTCCACCACAAAACGGGCCAAATGCTGAGTTATCCCCAGAAATTTTCTCGAAAAATCAATTAGGTAAGACTTGAAGAGGCCTGCATGGGCGGGCACGTTGGTTGTCACCAAACTGACCGATGTCCCCAGCCCCCATGCAGACCGTCCAGTTCTTGCACGCCGCCTTCGCCAAGGCACTCTCCACGATCCATGCCCGCCGTCTCGAAGCCCTGATGGCGGCGGTGGCCGCCCTGCTGCAGGGCCGCCGCCTGACCCTGACCGCACTGAGGCGTTCCCTGCCCGGCTCCGCCTGGCCCCGGCATGCCATCGAGCGGGTCGACCGCCTGCTCGGCAACCGCCAGCTGCAGGCCGAGCGGGGGTTGTTCTACCGGGTCATGCGCCGTGCCCTGCCAGGCTCGCTCCGGCATCCGTTGCTCCTGGTGGACGGGTCGCCGATCGATGCCGCCGGCAAGCGGTTCCTGCTGCGCGCCGCGATCCCGCTGGCCGGACGCTCGCTGCCGGTTTGCGAAGTCGTCCACCCGCGCGAGGGCTGCCCGCGTTGACAGCGGCGCCTGCTGGCCAGCAACCTGCCCGAGACGCAGTGGAATGCCGCACAGGTCGTAGCGATCTACCAGCGGCGCATGCAGGTCGAGGAAGGCCTCCGGGACCTGAAGAGCCATCGGCTGGGAGTCGGCCTGGGGCTGCATCTTCCAGAGCAACAATCTCAAGGCAAGCACGGGCTGTCGCTGTGGCGGCTGGGACTGGAA
>NZ_BAAGYK010000135.1:0-29241 GCF_054779355.1 Azotobacter armeniacus | reverse complement strand
GCACGCACCGGGGCGGGAGCCATTTCCCGGGAGACGCTGCGCAACCTGGAGCTGGCCCTGCGGCGGGAGGTCTACCGGCAAGCGCAGGAACTGGGGTGATTTTGTGGGGATCACTCAGGGCCAGATGCTCCTCCGGGAGTCACTCGTCCACCGACGGCGGTAGCAGGTAGGCAGTATCTCGGTCTGCGGGAACAAAGCGGCTCATCCGTTCGGTCTCGCACGCGGGGCTTTTTTATAGTCTCGCCAACCCCATCCGCGCCCCAGACGGTAAAGACCGACGGGCTCCTGGTAACGGAGCGCCGGCAGGAGAAGGACATGGAAGGCATCAAGCACGCCCGGGAGAAGATCGCCGAATGCCTGCGGACCGTATCATCCGACAATCGCTGATCGAGTCGGATGAACAGGAAGCTCCGAAGCCAAATCAAGGAGAACCGGGAAGGCTGAGATTAGCGTCGACCAGATCGGGGGCACGACAACGGCTCAGTGCCTCCTGATGCCCATTGGAGACAGCAGGCATTTGGAATATAACCAAAAAAATCAAGATTAATGCTCCTTAATCCCGAAGCAATGGAAGCAAATGATATATTTAAAACAACATTTTTCTCCGCCGGCAGGTTATCATGCCCCCGAGCCGTTGGCGGATCGGCATGCCAGCAGCGTCAGCCGACTCTACCTTCCACGGTCTGTTAAAGCGCGCTGCAGGTTCGAGTAATTCGCAAGCCTAGGGTTTTATTCCATATCACCTATACGGGCTGTATCTGCGCAGCCGGCGACAGAGCAGATGACAGGCCGGAAAGACGGCCATTCCCTCAATACCTCTTCGCTCACCCTTCTCGTTCTGCCAAGGAACACATGCAATGCGTGTGTCCTGCACTCAAGTTTTCCATTGCGAATTATTATCATTCAGTTATTCTTGTAATGCCGTCGGCAGATCGGTATGCAAGCGGCGTAAGCCGGCCATTGCCAAGAGATGGCCACTCCGGGTCTCACGGTTCCCGGCAAGGCGCGCAGCCTGTTCAAGTAATCTGCAAGCCTGGGGGTTCATCAGCCCTATCCCGCTGGTAGGCATGCCAGCGGCGACAAAGTGCCCGACTGGCCGGCGTAACCGGCCTTTCTTCCTCTCAACAATCCACCGCCCCCATCAGATAGCTTCCTTGCCCGAGGCGGTTTCCCTATGCGCACGCTACACGGAGACAGCAATGGAAGACATCAAGCAGGAGGTCAGGCGGCACATCGTCGAATACCGGCAGGCAGCCTGGGATGCCAAGACTGCAGGCGAGCCGGACAGCCACCGCAGCCAGATCGGCTATGCGCTGTACTGACGCAGGATTCGCCGCCCGGACGCGGTCCGATAGCCCGGCAACGGGATGCATCGGAGAATGGCTTTGAATGCCGGGATAGCTTCCGGCTGGACTGCGGCGCTCGATTGAAAGACCACCGCAAGCGCCCCTGAAACCAGCGTGAGGTCTGGTGCAAAGCCACTCCCCGATGTTTCCCCAGCATCACCCTCCCGGGCTGACCGGGGATCAGGCCCCGCGATGATCCGCGTTTACCCCGTGCTCGCCTGGGTGCTCGGCAATCGGGCAGCTATCCTATGAATACCGTCGGCGGATCGGCATGCCGTCAGCGTTAGCTGGCTCTTGCTAAGGTGGCCACGCCGGGTTTCACGGTCTCGGCAAAGCGCGCAGTCGGTTTGAGTAATCCGCAAGCCAAGGGACATTATCCGTTCCTGCTCCTTGTTGGCAGGCATGCCAATGGCGACAGAGTGCCCGCCTGGCCGGCGTAACCGGCCATTCCGCTCCCTCCCCTCGTCTTCATACGCCGCTTTGTCGATCGACCTTGCGGAAGAACAGCTTCCGATTCCGACAAGGACGGCGACCTATGCAGACAGCCCAGGAGACTCTTCACCATACAGCCGATGATCAATTGCAATGTGCTCGAAACTCTCAACTTCAACGTTGACCTCGAGCGACTGGCCGTAGCTCGCTGCGCCATCGAAGCCACCCGCCATAAGGTCGAACCGCTCAGCCGCGACCTGTTCCGCGTCTTCGACAGCCGCTCCGACAAGGTCAAGGGCTGGCGGAAAACCCACGCTACTGCCTGCCAGTTCACCCGTCAACTCGACGCCGCGGGCGCCTGACCCTATCCAACGCCAGCCCCTCCGCGCACGCACCGGTGCGCCCTGGTTCGCGGCAAGCCGGTACATCTTCCGGTCGAAGATGTGGCCCACTTCCAGGCCGACAGCAAGTATCAAGCTGCTGGCCGAGCGTGCGGTGGAGCTGGGGCATGTGGACTCGCTGTCGTCGGAGAGGGGGCGGCGCGCACTAAAAAAACGAACTCAAGCCCTGGCGCAAGGTAGGCTGGGTAATCCCGCCGAAGGCCAGTGGAGAGCTCGTGGCGGCCATGGAGCGGGGACTCGACGTCTACAGTCGGCCCTATGACGAAGGTCACCCCGTGGTCTGCATGGACGAAACGCCGCGGCAGCTGATCCGCCAGGTGCGCGAGCCCCTGGAGGCTGTACCGGGGCATTCCGAGCGCGAGGACTACGAGTACGAGCGCATCACGCTGGTCATGGCCTAAATCGAGATCAACGTACTCGTCGGCCAGTGCCTGGAAGGCGCATCGACTCCCTCGAGCTGATGCGTAAGGAGGTCGCCACATGGCAGCAACGCCGCAACCACCTCGATGCCAAGATCGACTGGCAGTTCACCACCCAGGATGCAAGGGTGCAAGCTGCACAGCTCATATCCGCAGATTGAGGTGTGTTGAGACACCAGGGCGATATTCATCTGCAATCGTTGCATGGTCACTGTCCTCCTGTGGCCGGGGCGCTCTCGGCGGGCTGCGCCCGCAGGCCGAGGTAGGGCAGATCGCCGAACTTCAGCCCGAGCGATGCCGAAGCCACATGCAGGTAGTAGACGCCGGCCTCCGCCAGCTCGACCGGCGCCTCATAGATTCCCTCGCCCACCTCCCGCGCTGCGACCTCGCGGGGCTGCGAGGACGGAGGGAGGAAGTAGCGCACGCGCAGGTCCTGCACGCCGCCTTGGGGTGCCTCCCCGCTGCCCTTCAGCAGTCGGAAACGCAGCGTGAGGGAGCCGCCGGCGACGCCCCTGAAGCCATCGACGAGATATTCCCCCCATAGCGTCGCCCGTTCGCTCTGCCGCTCGGGGTCGGCACGCACCGCGAGGCCGAAGCAGTGGGTGATCTGCGGCTGGTTGAGCAGGAAGGCGACATCGAGGCGACCGGCGGCCGGCAGCCTGACCCGGGCGCCGAACAGCCCCGGCTCCAATTCGCGCAGGCTGCGCTCGACGACGGTCGCCGCGCGCGCGGTGTGCCCCCGGTTGAGGTAGCCGGACATCGGCGCACTCATGCCTTCCATGTAGAAGTAGGTGGTGTTGTCCACCGGGTTGACCACGAACAGCGCGGCATCCTCTCCAGCCGGGGCGAGGCTGCTCGCCAGCGGCAGGTCGCCGGCCAGCCCGGGTGCCGCCGGGCCGGCCTCGAAGCCCAGCACGCCCGGCTGGCGGCCCTTGCCCAGCGAGGCCAGATCGATCATCGACACCTTCGGTGAGGCCAGCCCGCGCACGTAAGCGAAGGCGCGGGTGAAGGCGATCTGATAGGGCTCTGCGGCGACCTCCAAGCGATGCAGCACCTCGTCGCTGGCGGCGTCGATCACCGTAACAGTGTTATCCAGGCTGTTGAGGACAAAGCCGTGGCGGCCGTCCGGGTCGAACGCCAGCGGGCCGATGCCCTGCCCGACCTGGATGGTCTTGCGGGTGTTCAGGCTGGCGGCGTCGATCACGCTGACCGTACCGGCCTCCCCGTCGCTCACATAGATCGCCCCGGACAGCGGCGACAGGGCCACGCTGAGAGGATGCGGTCCGGTGCGAATCTCGCGGACCTTGCGCAGGGTCGCCACGTCGAACACCGTCAGGGTGCCGGCCTCATGGCTGCTGACGAAGGCATGTTGCGAGTCGGCGCTGAAGGCGATCTCGTGGTGGCCCCGGCCGGTGTCCACCTGCAGCACCGGAGTCAGGGTCCGGGTGTCGATCACTGTCACCCCACTGCCGACTTCCTCGCCAGCGTCGTTGCCGACCCACAGATAGCGGCCGTCGGGCTGCAGGGCGAGGCGCACCGGCTGGCGCCCGGCGGGAATGCTGGCGAGCACCTGAAAGCTCTCGGCGTCGATCACCGCCACCTCGCCGGCGTCCGGCATGGACACGTACAGGCGCCGCTCGGCGGGGCTGGCCACCCAATCCATCGGCGCGCGCCGCAGGGGAATGCGGCTGAGCATGCTGGTCACCCCGCCTACCGAGGTCAGCGGATCGACCACCGTGATGCTCGGGTCCTTGTTGAGGATCAGCAGATAGTAGCTGGTCAGGTCGAGCAGCGGGCGTACTCCCGGCAGCCCCTTGAGGTAGAGGCCGATGCGGCCCCGGCAGGAGGCCTGCGGGTCGTCATCGGTAGGCGCCAGGTCAAGCCAGGCACCTGCTACCCGGCCGGCGAGCGGCTGGCCTGTGGTCGCGTCGCTCAGGCGAAAGCGCAGGTCGGCGAACATCCCCTCGGTCGGTTCCGCACTGTCTACGGGCTGCACCGCGAACTCAACCGCGATGCCGTCGCGTACCAGCCGGTTGCCGGCGGTCTCCTCAGGTACCGCCAGCGGCGGCTTTGCGGCCAGGCCGGCGCCCGCGGGCTCCGGCGGATGGCTGGCAAGCTGGCCGGTGCCGAGCGCCAGACCGAGCAGGAGCAGCAGACCCAACCCCTCGTGCACGGATTTCATGGTCGATTCCTCGTTTTCTTGTTGTTGTCATGCTCGTGGCCCACCTTGGCAGGCCGCTCGGCATCGGCTCGGGATCTGCGCTCAACGCGAATTTTCCTTGCCGTTGCCCTGAGCACCACCCCCCTCAGGCCAGTGTCCTGCCCCTGCTGCACCCGCAGGATGCCCCTCAGTCCGCCGGCGCTGGGATACAGGAAGTTGAAAGGCGCCGCCGGCAGCACGCCGGCGTAGCGGGTCAGCGGGTTGCAGCCGAAGCACACCGCGGCGACGCCGGCATCCGATAGGGGGTAGCCGTTCTCCGTGTACTGCGCGCCGAAGGGCGCGTCGGGCGCCTCGGCGAAGCGGTACCAGAGCGGCTCGCTCCTGTGGTTGAGCGCTATACCGGAGTTGTCCTCCGGATCGACCGGGATGCCAAAGCCTTCGGCAGCCATGTTCTGCACCGACCGGCCGTTCGCCCAGCGCAGGTTCAGCCCCTTGAGCCAGACCAGGGAGAAGTCGCGGTAGTCGGCCTGCCCGGACACCGTCACCGTGGCCGCCGCGCGCATCGCCGCATCCTCGCTCCAGGTCGAGGCCAGCGGCAGCACGCTCATCGCCCCGGCGAGGCCCTTCTGGCCCTGCTTGATCGGGTCCGCCGGCGAGAGGTTGAGGCCGCCGAACTCAATGGACGTGGCCTCGATCTTGTCGAGCTTGCGCTGGGCCTCCTCGACCGGATTGCCTTCCCGCTCCAGGTGCCCGGCGTAGAAGCGGTAGGTCTGGCTCTGGTATTCGCCCCCGACAACCCGTGGTGGAACCGTCTGCTCCGGGTTGGAGTCGACGTTGAAGCCGTCGGACTGGGTCACGTCGTAGGCCAGCAGTTGGGCGTGCAGGCCGACATGAAAATAGCCATTGGCCAGTACGACATGGCTCGCGTGCTCGCCCTTGACATGGAAGGCCATGGGCGCCTGCTCGACGTCGGTGCCCTCCTCGGGGAAGTAGGCCGGCCTGGCCTTCGCGATGGTCTTGCTGAAGTCCAGGGCGCTGGTAACGACGTGGGGCTCGCCGCCAACCTGGACCGGACCGAGGGCCGCCCATAGCGCCTGGCTACTGTCGAGCAGCTCCTTCGCCTTGAGGCGATCGAGCATGTCCAGCGGAGGAGTCGGCGGACGCTGGCCGACGCTGTCTTCCAGGCCGGCGACCCAGAGCGGAAAGCCGGGACTCTTCAGGGCACCGCCGACGTTGTTGCGGTTGGCCTCGCTGCGAGAGGCCCGGGCGAGCGAGCCGACGACCCGGTCCATATCGCTCCCTTTGTCGTCGTCATGGCCGTCATCGTCGGAGAACTGGCCATGGCCGCTCCTCTCCACCACCCGGGCCCAGCCCGGGATCGGCATGCCGGTATAGCTGCGGCTGGCTCCCGGCGCCAGCAGGAAGCTGCCGTTGGGCCCGCTGTTCGCGGCGATGTCCCCGATGCTGCCCACCTCCTGCAGGGTATGCGCGCAGCTGATCGCGGCCTCGGCCTGTCGATCGGGCAGGAGTCCTGCAGCGGCTAGCACCAGCAGGCCAGCGAGGCGCACGAAAAACCTGACTGCATCGTCGTCTCGACGGAGAGCGGGGCTTGCCATGATGACCTTTTCGTTCATCCTGGCTCACCTTCGGTTTTGGTTGCGGGCGCCAATGCGGGGGACGCACCAGCCTCACAGCAACCCGCGTGCCAGAAGAAATACGTTGACACTCAATCAGCTGCAGATTGCCATTAGCCGAGTTTGCAGGATTTATAGCGATTTTTGCGGTCTTTTTCCGCAAATGCACTGACAAAATGAAAGTCTGTGCCGTCAGGGCTTTTCCTCGGCAGGCCCCCCTCCCCGAAACTGGGGAATGGCTAACCCAGAGATGGGGATATGCCAGCCCCCGTAAGAGTTAGCTTGCTGGCAATCAGCGGTCCGCCAAGAGCATCGCCAGCAAGCTGGCTCCTACAATGCACGGGCACGGCAGCCACCACCCATAACATGAGCGCTCCTCATGCAACCTCACGCCCGCCGCGAAAGCCATGCAGCTTTGCTATTATCTGCCCCCTTTCTCCAGGCTTTACCCAGGTATTCCGTTCATGTCCGACCTCGCCGCCCGCCTTCAGGCCCTTCAGCAAGCCCTCCAGGAACGCATCCTGATCCTCGACGGCGGCATGGGCACCATGATCCAGAGCTACAAGCTCGAGGAAAGCGACTACCGCGGCGCGCGCTTCGCCGACTGGCCGCAGGACGTCAAGGGCAACAACGACCTGCTGCTCCTGACCCGCCCGGACGTGATCCAGGCCATCGAGAAGGCCTACCTGGACGCCGGCGCCGACATCCTCGAGACCAACACCTTCAACGCCACCCGCGTGTCCCAGGCCGACTACGGCATGGAGGAGCTGGTCTACGAGCTGAACGTCGAGGGCGCGCGCCTGGCCCGCCAGGTGGCCGACGCCAAGACCACCGAGAACCCGGCCAAGCCGCGCTTCGTCGCCGGGGTGATCGGCCCGACCAGCCGCACCTGCTCGATCTCCCCGGACGTCAACAACCCGGGCTACCGCAACGTCACCTTCGACGAGCTGGTGGAGAACTACACCGAGGCCACCCGCGGCCTGATCGAGGGCGGCGCCGACCTGATCCTGATCGAGACCATCTTCGACACCCTGAACGCCAAGGCGGCGATCTATGCCGTGCAGCAGGTGTTCGAGGAGGACGGCGTGACGCTGCCGATCATGATCTCCGGCACCATCACCGACGCCTCCGGCCGCACCCTGTCCGGGCAGACCACCGAGGCGTTCTGGAACTCGGTGCGCCACGCCAACCCCATTTCCGTGGGCCTCAACTGCGCGCTCGGCGCCAAGGACCTGCGCCCCTATCTGGAAGAGCTGGCGACCAAGGCCGAGACCCACGTGTCCGCCCACCCCAACGCCGGCCTGCCGAATGCCTTCGGCGAATACGACGAGACCCCGGCGGAAATGGCTGCGGTGGTCGAGGAGTTCGCCGCCAGTGGCTTCCTCAATATCGTCGGTGGCTGCTGCGGCACCACCCCGCCGCACATCCAGGCGATCGCCGAGGCGGTGGCCAAGTACCCGCCGCGCGCTACTCCGGAGATTCCCAAGGCCTGCCGTCTGTCCGGCCTGGAGCCCTTCACCATCGACCGCCACTCGCTGTTCGTGAACGTCGGCGAGCGCACCAACATCACAGGCAGCGCCAAGTTCGCCCGGCTGATCCGCGAGGAGAACTACGCAGAAGCCCTGGACGTGGCCCGCCAGCAGGTGGAAGCCGGCGCTCAGGTGATCGACATCAACATGGACGAGGGCATGCTGGATTCGAAGGCGGCGATGGTCACCTTCCTCAACCTGATCGCCTCCGAGCCGGACATCTCCCGCGTGCCGATCATGATCGACTCTTCCAAGTGGGAAGTGATCGAGGCAGGCCTCAAGTGCATCCAGGGCAAGGGCATCGTCAACTCGATCTCCATGAAGGAAGGCGTCGAGCCCTTCAAGCACCATGCCCACCTGTGCAAGCGCTACGGCGCCGCGGTGGTGGTGATGGCCTTCGACGAGGTCGGCCAGGCCGACACCGCCGCGCGCAAGCGGGAGATCTGCCAGCGCTCCTACGACATCCTGGTCAACGAAGTCGGCTTCCCGCCGGAAGACATCATCTTCGACCCGAACATCTTCGCCGTGGCCACCGGCATCGAGGAGCACAACAACTACGCGGTCGACTTCATCGAAGCCTGCGCCTACATCCGCGATAACCTGCCCTACGCCCTCTCCTCGGGCGGCGTGTCGAACGTGTCCTTCTCGTTCCGCGGCAACAACCCGGTGCGCGAGGCGATCCACTCGGTATTCCTCTACTACGCCATCAAGAACGGCCTGACCATGGGCATCGTCAACGCCGGCCAGTTGGAGATCTACGACGAGATCCCCAAGGAGCTGCGCGAAAAGGTCGAGGACGTGGTGCTCAACCGCCACCCTGGCGCCACCGAAGCGCTCCTGGCCATCGCCGACCAGTACAAGGGCGACGGCAGCGTCAAGGAAGCAGAAACCGAGGAATGGCGCTCCCTGCCGGTGGACAAGCGCCTGGAGCACGCGCTGGTCAAGGGCATCACCACCTTCATCGTCGAGGACACCGAGGAATGCCGCCAGCAATGCGCGCGACCCATCGGGGTCATCGAAGGCCCGCTGATGAGCGGCATGAACGTGGTCGGCGACCTGTTCGGCGCCGGCAAGATGTTCCTGCCCCAGGTGGTGAAATCCGCCCGGGTGATGAAGCAGGCGGTGGCCCACCTGATCCCCTTCATCGAGGAGGAAAAGGGCGACAAGCCGGAGGCCAAGGGCAAGATCCTCATGGCCACGGTCAAGGGCGACGTGCACGACATCGGCAAGAACATCGTCGGCGTGGTGCTCGGCTGCAACGGCTACGACATCGTCGATCTGGGCGTGATGGTGCCGGCGGAAAAGATCCTGCAGACCGCCCGCGAGGAAAAATGCGACATCATTGGCCTGTCCGGGCTGATCACTCCATCCTTGGACGAGATGGTCCACGTCGCCAAGGAAATGCAGCGCCAGGGCTTCACCCTGCCCTTGATGATCGGTGGCGCCACCACCTCCAAGGCGCACACCGCGGTGAAAATCGACCCGCAGTACAGCAATGACGCGGTGGTCTACGTCACCGATGCCTCGCGCGCAGTGGGCGTGGCCACCCAGCTGCTCTCCAAGGAACTCAAGGCCGATTTCGTCGCCAGGACCCGTGCCGACTACGTGGAAGTGCGCGAGCGCACCGCCAACCGCGGCGCCCGCACCGAGCGCCTGAGCTACGAAAAGGCCATAGCCAACAAGCCACAGCTCGACTGGGCCGGCTACCAGTCACCGAAGCCCTCCTTCACCGGCGTCAGGGTGCTGGAGGACATCGACCTGGCAGTCCTCGCCGACTACATCGACTGGACGCCGTTCTTCATCTCCTGGGACCTGGCCGGCAAGTTCCCGCGCATCCTCACCGACGAAGTGGTCGGCGAGGCCGCCACCGCGCTGTTCAACGACGCCCAGGCGATGCTGAAGAAGCTGATCGACGAGAAGCTGATCAAGGCCAAAGCGGTATTCGGCTTCTGGCCGGCCAACCAGGTGCAGGACGACGACCTGGAAGTCTACGGCGCAAGCGGCGAGACACTGGCCACCCTGCACCACCTGCGCCAGCAGACCGCCAAGCCCGACGGCAAGCCCAACCACTCCCTGGCCGACTTCGTCGCGCCGAAGGACTCAGGCAAGACCGACTATGTGGGCGGCTTTATCGTCACCGCAGGCATCGGCGCCGAGGAACTGGCCAAGGCTTATCAGGACAAGGGCGACGACTACAACTCAATCATGGTCAAGGCGCTGGCCGACCGCCTCGCCGAGGCCTGCGCCGAATGGCTGCACGAACGCGTGCGCAAGGACTACTGGGGCTACGCCGCCAGCGAGCAGCTCGGCAACGAGGAGCTGATCAAGGAACAATACAAAGGCATCCGCCCTGCCCCCGGCTACCCGGCCTGCCCGGACCACACCGAGAAAGGCACCCTGTTCTCCCTGCTCGACCCGCAAAGCACCAGCGGCGTGACCCTGACCGAGCACTACGCCATGTTCCCGGCTGCGGCGGTGAGTGGCTGGTACTTCGCCCATCCTGAGGCGAAATATTTCGCGGTAGGTAAAATCGAGAAGGATCAGATCGATAGTTACAGCAAGCGCAAGGGACAGGACATCGGCATAACGGAAAGATGGTTGGCGCCGAATTTGGGGTATGACGCCTGACGGGTGATCGTCCGAGTGATGAGTCCCGTAGCTGCGGGCCTTTCACATGGACTGAACGGCTTTCAGGTACGAATGGGGATTAGCTGTGATCTTGAAGGAAAAGGGCTCGACGGAAAGCTAACTTTCCGCATTAGAGGCCGAGCGCTGCGCAGCAGTGCGAGGACCTGGCCCAACGGGAGGGTGAACTCAATGCGCTTGTTATGCGCAACTAATTCTGCTGATTTTCCACACTGCATATATAACCTCAAGGAGTCCCCCGGCTTAGCCGGGGGACTACCTTATTTATTTATCAGGAAAGCTTCTGGGGATCACTCAGCGCCAGTCCGCATGCCAAGTGCTCGAAGAAAAATAATCCGATATTCCCCCCATTGCCCGTGCAAGCCTCTGAAATACAGGGGTTGGCCTGGTTCGAAGCAGCAGAAAATCCGGGGAAATTTCGTTCGAGTACTTACCTAGATCTAATCGGCGCACCCACTAGAGTCTGGATATAGGTATCGGATAGCGTTGATTTCACCCTTGGAGTCTTCGTAAATCATTTGCGCCGGGATAGTTCCACAATAGTACGGCTCAGGCCGAAAATATTCGATATCGATTATATTAGCGACATCCAGCTCCATTCCGTACTCATATTCCTCAACTTCCACAGCTGGCATATCCTCTATATAAACAACTGACTCCTCCAGTATCGCTGACTCTTTAGTCGCAGTGCCTTCAGCTATAGACAGAGAGGCCTGTGAAAATATACCTATAGCAAAAAGCAATTTCGCAGGTTTCATAAGAGATAAGCTCATGCACTTTCCTCCTCCAACCAACATGAAGAATAAACACAAAGTTAGCCTTATGGCTTAAAGAAATTTTCACACATTTTAAGACAGCAAAAGGCAGGACCACTCCGAAGGAGCAGCGCGACTGATTTTTTATTCTATTTGGATTCGACCCTGATTAAAACGCACCTTAATTAAACGTGCGCATCGGTGCGAGAAAAGTAGCCGCAGAAAAAATAATATTTTTCTGAGCCAACTCTTAAAAAAGAGGCTCTCCACCGATAACAGGTATTTACGAGTTAGAAGCTTTCCCAGTCTGACCACGCACTGGTCGATAGCCACCAAGAGTGTGTCATTTACTGCGTGCTTAGAAAATCCACCAAAATAAATCTAAGTATAAGGAAAGCCCTTAACGGCAGCGAGATCAAGTCACCACCTATTCAAATATCTCATAATAATTAAATTTATTATGTTTTATAGTTATATATCAATAGCAGCGACAAGCTACTGACGCTTGTTCTCGTTACCTGTATGGCTACCGCTTCGGCTGCGCTCGTCTTTCCTTTTCTGACTCAACCGGCGAAGGAGAGCTGCAGGGCAATCGCATGAACGACTTTTCATGGGAGACGACTGCATGGATGCAGGAGGTAGGGCGACGCAGGAAGCCAAAGCCGAGGGGCCGGGGGAGCGGGCAAATGAGCAGCGATGGCTTGTTTTCCCTCTCCCCAGCCATCTCCCGCACGCGGGAGAGGGAGTGAGCGGCTGCACCTGCCCCTTCATGCGATTGCCCTGAGGAGAGCTGGCCTTTCATAGCTGCATCAGTCAAGACGTGCAGCACCGCCCCATGCCAGCAATCAGTGCGAGCACTTGTCCGTCTTGAGGCAGCTGTTGATGGTTTCGGGCACCGGCATGTCCACGTTCAGCAGCTCGTTCAGGCGCGGGATGTCGAACCCGCAGAGGCGGGTCTCGCCGACTTCCAGCAGGGGCCGCTTGATCAGGAGCGGCTCAGCGAGCATCTTCTCGATCAACTCGTCCCGGCTCAGAGCGGTGACATCCACCTCGCCGGATTTGATCTTCGGGGCGGCGGAATTGACCATGGCGTCCTTTTCCAGCCCAACAAAGAAGGCCTCCAGCCGCTCTCGGGTCCAGGGCGTGCTGATGAGGTCCCTGACCTCCAGCGCGATGCTGTGGTCTTGAAGGAGGGTCTTCTGGCGACGATTGCCCCCACAGCCGGGCTTTTCGTAGAAGACGACCGTTTTCGCAGCAGCTTGTGAGCTCATGATGATCCTTTCATCGATCAGGCAGGTTGATCCTGAGGATCTTAACCAAAGCCACCCATAAGTTCAGCTGGATTCAGGGCTCGCTGGAGCTGGCTGCGAAACCCGCATTCAAGCCGCGTTGCTTGCCGCGTAGCGAATAGATGGCTGGTTTTCAAACAGGTCTAGGCTATCAACAGAGCAGAAATGCTGATGGTCAGGCCACCTCCGTCATCCAAGCTGCTTCACCTCGAGCCATTGCCATTCCCCATTGCTGCATTCGCGGCGAATCCCCAGGAGCTATCCATGACCAGCAAACTGCGCGTCTTCACTTCGCCGTCGGCCTTTCCCAACCCGCAGCGCCTGCGCCTGTTCGTCCACGAGAAAGGCATCGCCGATCAATTCGAGGAAGTCATCTACGACATGATGCCAGGCGGGGAGCAGCGCAAGTGGCCGCACCTGAAGATGAACCCCTGGGGCGAAACCCCCACTCTGCAACTGCAGGATGGCGGCTACCTCTCGGAGTCGGCAGCGATCGTGCACTATCTCGACCAAGCCTTCCCGGGCCGCAGGATCATGGGTGCCTCGCCGCTGGAGCAGGGTCTGGACACCATGTGGGAAAACCGCGTCTGGACCCATATCCTCTACCGCATCGTCACCATGTTCCATGTGCAGCACCGGGGCCTCGGCCCAAAGCTGGAACTCACCCACAACCCCCAATGGGGCGAGCACTGCCGCAAGGAGGCGCTGGCCCATGCGGCGCTGGTGGACCGCCATCTGTCCGATGGCCGCCCATGGATGCTCGGCGGTGACGAGCCGACCTTCGCCGATATCACCCTGTGCGTGGCGATCGCCTTCTCGAAATTCCCGGTCAACGCCACCCCGCTCGACGAGCGCTTCGAATATCTGGATTGCTTCTGGCAGCGCTGGAAGGCACGGCCGAGCTTCCAGACTGCCTATGCCGATGGAGGCAGCGGGCTGGATGAGTTGGCCTATCTGCAGGAGCAGTGAGCGCCCGGCCGACCGGCGCGGTGCCGCTGCCGCGCGCTCGCCATACGGTAGCGGCGGAAGCGTTCCGGTCGGCCTCGCTCCTCACCCCAGCGCCGTATCCAGGAACATCATCACCGCGAATCCGGCCATCAGCCCCATCGTTGCCGGCGTCTGATGACCGTTGCGGTGGGTCTCCGGAATGATCTCGTGGGAAACCACAAAGAGCATGGCGCCGGCGGCCAGGCCCATACCGATCGGGTAGGCCAGGGCGAAGCCGCTGGAGATGCCCACGCCGACCAGTGCGCCAAGGGGCTCCATGAGGCCGCTGGCCAGGGCCACCAGGGCCGAGCCCAGGGTGGACAGCCCGGTGGCGCGCAGAGCCATGGCTACGGCCAGTCCTTCGGGAATGTCCTGGATGGCGATGGCGCTGGCCAGCGGAATGCCCACACTGAGGTCGCCCCCGGCGAAACTGACGCCGATGGCCATCCCCTCCGGCAGGTTGTGCAGGGTGATGGCCAGCACGAACAGCCAGACCCGGCTGATGCGCTCGCTGTCCGGGCCGCAGGGGCCGGTGCTGGCGTGCGAGTGGGGGGTGAAGCGGTCGAGGCCAAGCATCAGCAGCACCCCCAGCCCCAGGCCGAGGACCACGCTGGTGGCGGCGTTCAAGCCGCTGCCGGTAATCTCCCTGGCCGCAACCAGACCGGGCAGGATCAGCGAGAAAGAGCTGGCGGCGAGCATCATGCCGGCGGCGAAGCCGAGCATGATGTCCTGGGTGCGCACGCTGATGTTGCGCAGGACGACGGCCAGCAGGGCGCCGAGGCCGGTGGCGGCGAAACCGGCACCGCCGCCATACAGCGCATAACGCAGGTTGTCCGGATGACTGCCGGTGAAAGCGTTGTACAGGCTGCTGCCGAGCAGCACCAGCACGATCAGCAGGGAGAGCACCAGGCCGGAGGCAATCACGGGGCTGGCTTCGGCCTGGGCCAGCAGAGCGGCGCGGAAACTCGGGGTCGATGTCGATAGGGGTGTGCTGCTTATGCCGTTACTCATGGTCAAGGGCCTAGTGTCGCCTGCCGGGATTCGCCGGCGCAAAAGCAGGAAGAGCCCGGATCGGCGCCCGGGCAGGGTAGCCTTTTGGAGGATTTCCCACGGCTCGTCCCTTTTGACCACAGGGAATGGGCTCCCGTGCCCCCGTTTCTAACGCTGCAGACACAGTGGATTTCGGAGAGCAGCATGGTCATGCCCCAGACATACCCTCCTACCGAACCGACGCGGGCGGGATGGCGGCCCCGGAACGGCGGGATCCACACGGGAGTGCCGGTCGGCCCCGCCGCTCCTGCTAGACTGCGCGCCATTTCCGCTTTCCTATCAGGCCCGCCCGTGACCACCACTGCGTTCTCCACCCTGCCCCTTTCCGCCGCCACGCTGGCCAACCTCGACGCCCTGGGCTACACGGCGATGACGCCGATCCAGGCGCAGAGCCTGCCAGTCATCCTCAAGGGCCAGGACCTGATCGCCCAGGCCAAGACCGGCAGCGGCAAGACCGCGGCCTTCGGCATCGGCCTGCTGGAGCCGCTGAATCCGCGCTGGTTCGGCTGCCAGGCGCTGGTCCTCTGTCCGACCCGCGAACTGGCCGACCAGGTCGCCAAGGAAGTCCGCCGGCTGGCCCGCGCCGCCGACAACATCAAGGTGCTGACCCTCTGCGGCGGCGTGCCCTTCGGCCCGCAGATCGGCTCGCTGGAGCATGGCGCCCACATCATCGTCGGCACCCCCGGACGCATCCAGGAGCACCTGAAGAAGGGCACGCTGAAGCTCGACGGACTCAACACCCTAGTGCTGGACGAAGCCGACCGCATGCTCGACATGGGTTTCTACGACAGCATCGCCGAGATTATCGGGCAGACTCCGGCCAAGCGGCAGACCCTGCTGTTCTCGGCCACCTACCCTGCCGGCATCAAGCAACTCTCCGCGACCTTCATGCGCGACCCGCAGCAGGTCAAGGCCGAGGCGCTGCACGACGACAGCCAAATCGAGCAGCGCTTCTATGAGATCGCCCCTGAGCAGCGCATGGACGCAGTGCTGAAGCTGCTCGCCTGCTACCGCCCGGAATCCTGTGTGGCGTTCTGCTTCACCAAGCAGCAGTGCCAGGAACTGGTCGAGCACCTGAACCGCCAGGGCATTTCCGCCATGGCGCTGAACGGCGACCTGGAACAGCGCGACCGCGACCAGGTACTGGCGATGTTCGCCAACCGCAGCCTGTCGGTGCTGGTCGCCACCGATGTCGCCGCCCGCGGCCTTGACATCGACGCCCTCGACCTGGTGATCAACGTCGAACTGGCGCGTGACTCGGAAACCCACATCCACCGGGTCGGCCGTACCGGCCGCGCCGGCAAGAAGGGCATCGCGGTGAGCCTGACCGCGCCAGCCGAAGCGCACCGCGCCCAAGCCATCGAAACCCTGCAGAAAACCCCGCTGAACTGGCACCCGCTGAACAGCCTCAAGGCGCAGACCGGCGAGCCGCTGCAACCGCCGATGGTTACCCTATGCATCGGCGCCGGGCGCAAGGACAAGCTGCGCCCCGGCGACATCCTCGGCGCGCTGACCGGCGAGGTCGGCATCCCCGGCGCCCAGGTCGGCAAGATCGCCATCTTCGACTTCCAGGCCTTCGTCGCCGTCGAGCGCAGCGTCGCCAGACAGGCACTGAAACGCCTCAACGAAGGCAAGATCAAGGGCCGCTCGCTCAAGGTACGCATCCTGCAGGCCTGACGGCAGGGCCGCTCCTTTACAGTGCCAGCACCGGCGTGCAGCTCCACGGCAGCAGCGCCTCGTAGTCTCCGATGCCTTGCACTGCCGGCAGCCGGATCGACGAACTCCTGCCACTACGCCCTTCGGCGTGAAGCGCAAGGCGTCTGTGCTGGACTTACAGTCGATAGGCTTGGGGTATAGATAGACTTTCGACCTTGGCGTCGGGACGCATCATGGATCGAGGTGATGACGGAAGTCATGGCGATGCAGCATGATGCGCCCGCTTCAATCCAGTAACCGTGTTGTACTCAGCTTCTGTATCTGCCCATTCCCGATGAGTCGATATTCGGAAAAGTCGGGCTGACGCATATCGGCTCGGAAACGTCTGGGCAACCACGGATACAAATTCGGCACACCGGATTTATCCATGTACCAGCTTTGACAGCCACCAGTGAACCAAATAGTGTTCTGTATGGCTTTGGCCATGGCGTCGTTATAACGGTCGAATGCATCGAGCTTGGAAGCCATGGCAAGCAACTGGTCCTGCTTCATCTTGTTCAGGCACATGATGATGTAATCGACCTGCATTTCACTGATGGACGTCAGAGAGAGATTACCGATCGGACCAGTAGGGCCTTCAATCATCCAGAAATTTGGAAATCCCGGAACACTCATGGCGCGGTGGGCACGGGGAAGGCCACCCCAGAGTGAATTGAGGTCCTGACCGTTTTCTCCTACGACACGGGTGGGCAGAATGAAATTGGATGCTTTGAAGCCGGTGGCAAGGACAAGTACATCCAGTTCGTGCAATACGCCATCCTTTGTACGCACTCCCTTGGCTTCGATGCGCTCGATACCTTCGGTCACCAATGAAGCATTATCACGAGAAATGGCTGGATAAAACTCCGAACACAGAATGAGGCGCTTGCACATCGCCTTGTGATCGGGCGTGAGCTTGGTGCGCAACTCTGGATCGGGAACGTTCTTTTCCAGATTTAGCCGACAGCCCCTTGCCATCAATTTCTGCATTCTCTCGTTGCCGCTCACGGCCTCGGCAAAGGTTATTTCGCTCAACTTGTACCAAAACCAGTAGGAGGCCTTGCTCAGGACGGGAAATATTCTGAGCAGCCATTTCCAGAAGGCGGAATATTTCTTCTGCCGCAGGGGGAACATCCATTGTGGCGTGCGTTGAAACAACGTCAGGTGTTTCACTTGTGCAGTGATAGCACCGACGATCTGGGCAGCCGTCGAACCGCTGCCAATGATGCCAAATCGCTGCCCCTCCAGCGGCACGCTGTGATCCCAACAGGCGGTATGAAACTGTCTTCCCTCAAAATTCTCCAATCCTGGAATATCCGGCACAGAGGGGTGATGAAGAATGCCGGTTGCCGAAATGACGATATCGAAAATCCCTTCCTGCCCCTGATCTGTGGTCAGGCGCCAGGTTGCCGCGTCGTAAACCAAGTCTGTGACCTTGGTGTTGAAGCGAGTGACAGCAGTCACGCCGTACTTGTCTGCCGTACGCTCCATGTAGGCTTGAATTTCCGGGCCGTAGGAATAGCGATGCAGCCAATCCGGATTCAATTCAAAAGTGAACGAATACCACGGAGAGGGGACATCGCAGGATAGACCAGGGTAGGTGTTCTCCCGCCATGTTCCACCCACCCGGTCGCTTTTCTCGAAGACAGTAACGTTGGAATATCCAGCCTTCTGTAACTTGACGACGGTGGCAATACCGGACATGCCGGCACCGATAATGGCGATGCGAGGGTTCCAGGCTACTTCAACTGATGAGGTGGCATCTGAAGGTTTCATCGAACATCCTTCCCTGATTGAGTTATTTGGCTTCCTGTCTACCTACGCGACATTTTGATTGTGCGTTTCCTGGCCGCCCGCGTGGCGAATCGACTCCACTCGCCCGAGCGCTGTCAGGTCTCTCCACTGATTTCGCTGTTCCAGCCAGTCCAGATCGCAGCGCAGGCTGTAGCAGTGCACCTCGGAAGGCGCTCATCAGGTGCACGGCGCTGCCGTTCTGCCGCGAGCCGCGCAGGGTCTTGCCGTCGAGGGCGATAGGCGGGGCGTCGAGGCTCGGCAGACTGTCCTGCATCCAGTGCGCGAAGGCCTTGCGCTCCAGGCGTCCGATGACGTTCCGAGGGTGTCGTGCGAAGGAATGAGGAATGCCGTTGGCCTGCGGCAGGAGCTCGCGCAGCCAGGCTTCGTTCTCATGGGCGAAGCCCTCGATGCTGACCCAGTCGTCATGGCCGTACATGGAGGGCGCAGCGCGTGATCATGACGATGTCCTGCAGGGCGTGCAGCTTGTTGCGGGTTTCGCGCCGCGGGTCGACAAGCTTGGCGCAGTAGGGCTGGGGGATTGGGCAGCATGATGGAGGCTCGGAAAAGTCTTATCCGCTAGCTGCAATCGTCATCCAGCGCAAAAGGGATGTAGCGCGATTGCCCTGCTCAATTATCTGCCGAGCGGGACAAAAACAGCACTTGCGCGATAGCATCTCCGATTCACTCGTATAGCTCCCTTTGAAGGCCACGCCAGCCGTTGTCTGGCTGCCTGCATCGATAGATTATTTTATAGACGCTCATGCGCGAAAAACCACCCGACTCGGGCTTGTACACGCAGATGCTGAGTAATCTCCAGAAATTTTCCCGAAAACTCAAAAAGGTAGGGCTTGAAAAGGTCTGCAGGGCGGGCACGTTGGTTGTCGCCAAACAAAAAACAGCGCGCCCTTACTCTTGCAGATCGTCCAACTCTTGCATGTCGCCTTCGCCAAGGCACCCCCACGATCCATACCCGCCGTCTCAAGGTTCTGGTGACGGCAGTGGCTGCCCTGCTGCAAGGCCGCTGCCTGACCCTGACGGCGCTGGGACGCGCCCTGCTGGGCTCGCTCAGTGGTGCAGCGCCTGGTGCCGGGCACTGAGTGCGGTGAACTGCAGAAGATCTACTCGCGATAGTTCAATTTATTGACACAGTAAGAATAATCAGTCTTCAAGAAACGTTCCACAACGGCAAGGGTAGTAAGGCGGACGTGAAGCGTCCGAGCGGGATTCCCACGCCGGAGGATCGGAAAGCATCCCTGCCGACAGCTTGATCCTCCACTCTCCCGTCGCCCAGGCTGCTGTTCGCCTGCGCCAGGTGGTAGCATCCGCACCCCATGCGTATCGCCGACCTTCATCAACGCCTCGCCGACTTCGGCGCCAAGCCTGTCCATATCGGGCGGATCGACCGTGCCTGGCTGCACGGCCTGCCGCTGGACACCGGCACGCGCCTGCAGCAGGCGCAGGACTTTCTGCCGCTCAGCGTGCGCGCGGCCATGCCGCAGCTGAGCGAGGCGGTCGACGGCCTGGTGCGGCTGCGCTCCGAACATCCGGCTGCCGACGGTTCGGCGCGTCTGCTGGTCGAGCTGGGCGACGGGCAGATGGTCGAGAGCGTGCTGCTGCCGCGCGGCGGGCTCTGCGTGTCGAGCCAGGTCGGTTGCGCGGTGGGCTGCGTGTTCTGCATGACCGGCAAGAGCGGTCTGCTGCGCCAGCTCGGCAGCGCCGAGATCGTCGCCCAGGTGGCGCTGGCCCGCCGTTTCCGCCCGGTGAAGAAGGTGGTGTTCATGGGCATGGGCGAGCCGGCGCACAATCTTGACAACGTGTTGGAAGCTATCGAGCTGCTCGGCGACGCCGGCGGCATCGGCCACAAGAATCTGGTTTTCTCCACGGTGGGCGATCCGCGGGTGTTCGAGCGCCTGCCGCAAGGGCGGGTCAAGCCAGCGCTGGCCCTGTCCCTGCACAGCACCGATGCCGGACTGCGCCGGCAGCTACTGCCGCGCGCCCCGCGCATCGACCCACAAGAGCTGGTCGAGCTGGGCGAGGCCTACGCGCGGCAGACCGGCTATCCGATCCAGTACCAGTGGACGCTGCTCGCGGGCATCAACGACAGCCGGGAGGAAATGGACGGCATCCTCCGCCTGCTCAAGGGCAAGTACGCGGTGATGAACCTGATCCCCTACAACAGCCTGGAGGCCGACGACTACCGGCGCCCCGGCGGCGAGCGGATCGTCGAGCTGGTGCGCTACCTGCACGGGAGCGGCGTGCTGACCAAGGTACGCAACTCGGCGGGACAGGATATCGACGGCGGCTGCGGGCAGCTGCGCGCGCGGGCGACGCAGGTGGAGAAGAACCGGCCGCTGTGCACGCGCTGAGCTCCCGGCGCGCCCGCCAATGTCCGTCATCCCCCTTCGCCTGGACAGCTTCGCCACGGCCCCGATACTCTCGGAGCAGGATCGGCCATTACCCCTGGAGCCTCCCATGTTCCGTATCCTTGGAATCGACCACTTAGTGCTGCGCGTCGTCGACCTGGACAGGATGCTGCGCTTCTACTGCGAGACGCTGGGCTGCACCGTCGAGCGCCGCCAGGACGCGCTCGGCCTGGTCCAGCTGCGCGCCGGGCACGCGCTGATCGATCTGGTCCCCGTCGGCGGCCAGCTGGGCAGCGCCGGCGGCGCCGCGCCGGGCAAGGAAGGGCGCAACCTCGACCATTTCTGCCTGCGCATCGAGCCGTTCGACGAAGCGCTGATTCGCCACCGCCTTGCAGAGCACGGCATCGAGGCCGGCGCCGTGGAGTCGCGCTACGGGGCCGAGGGGATGGGACCATCCCTCTACATCACGGACCCGGAAGGCACAGTCGTCGAACTCAAGGGGCCGGCGGCCGCTTGAGCCCTCCATGAGGAGCGATGCGGACATCCTCGCGCCGGCTGCGTCTCGCCCCCCACCCCGCTCCAGCGGCTACACTGCGCAGCCCTTGCCCGGGATCGAGGAAACGCCTTGGGCTTTGCCAGGCAGCAACAGAGACAACGCAGTCATGATGGTTACCCAGAAACAGGTCGAGGCCGGCCAGGCCGTCTACACCCAGCGGACGCTCACGCTCTACGACTTCGTGGTGCTCGGGGTTTCCAACCCCTTCATCTGGAAGTGCCCCACTCACCGCCTCGAGGAACACTACGAGCGCAACCTCAGCGCCAACCACCTGGATGTCGGGGTGGGCACGGGATATTTCCTCGATCGCTGCCGCTTTCCCGCGGATGCGCCCCGCGTGGCGCTGATGGATCTGAACCCGGACACCCTGGCGTTCGCCGCCCGGCGCATCGCCCGCTATGCAGCGCAGAGCTATCGGCGCAACGTGCTGGAACCGATCACCTTCGAGGATGGGCGATTCGATTCGATCGGCATCAACTACCTGCTGCACTGCCTGCCGGGCTCCATCGCCGCGAAGGCCGTGGTCTTCGATCACCTCAAGGCACTGATGAACCCCGGCGCCGTGATCTTCGGCGCCACCCTGCTGCAGGGCGGCGTCCCGCGCAGCGCCTTGGCTCGGGGTCTGATGGCCGCGTACAACCGCAAGGGGATCTTTTCCAACCGGGATGACAATCTGGAAAGCCTGAAAAACGAGCTTGGCCGGCGCTTCCAGGATGTTTCGGTCGAGGTGCTGGGTTGCGCCGCGCTGTTCTCGGGTCGTGCGTAAAAGCCGGCATCCGAGCCAATGCCCTGGCCCTGAGGCCTCATGGCACGATTGCCGTGGGGCACCCTGTCCGTCGGCGATACTTCAAGGGGGCCATACCCGACCATTGCGAAAAGGCCCGGCTGAATACCGCTGCCTCGCTGTAACCCAGCAGCATGGCGATGCTGGCGATGGGGAGCCCGGTTTCACACAACAGGTGGGTCGCCCTGGCCAGACGAACCTCATTCACCAGGGTCAGATAGGTCAGCCCCTCGCTCTTCAGGTAGCGCCGCAGGGTGCGGCTGGTGCAATGAAAGTGGGTGGCCATCCGCTCCAGGCCCGGGTAATCGTTGTCCTCGATGGCGATCAGCACCTGTCGCACCTTCTGCCCCCAGCCCTGCCGGTTGGCTGTGATCAGAGCGGCCTGGCGCCGCTCGCACTCGGGCTCGACCAGGCGCAGAGCCAGTGGATTGGCCTGCGGCATGGGCTCGTCGAGGGCGCGGCTGTTGAATTCCAGGCGGGAATCGGCGGCGCCGAAGAACACGGGAGCGCCGAAAAAATCCTCATAGCGCCGCCGTTCGGTCGGCTCCGGGTACTCCAGGTAGAGCGCCTTGATGGATGAGGGCGACGCGCCAGCTAAGATCTCTCTCCCAAGGGTCCCGACAAAGGCGAAATCGCGGTCCAGATAGAAACGCCGCAAATCGCCCAGGTATTCGCCCCCGCGCAGACCGAGCGTGCCGAAGTCGTCGCCTAGTTGCAAAACGGGGGTGAAATGAGTGTAGCTGAGGTTGATATAGCGAATGAACAGCTCGACCCCTTCACGTCGGGTAGCGGCGAAGGGGATGAGCATGCCGAGGTGACCGAAGGCCGACAGGCGGTATTGGCGGCCGACCTCCAGGCCGAACGCACTGTCCCCGCTCAATGCCAGCAGACGGCGCGAAAAGGCCATCTCCTGGCACGTGCCGATCGTTGCGTTGGGATCCTCCAGCAGTTCCGCGGCGATCCCCGTCCCGGCCAGCAACGCCTCCTGGGACAGACCCTGCCGGCATTGCCAACGAACCAGGTCGGCGATGCCGAGCACGGACATGGCGCGCTGCGGATCCAGTTTGCCGAGGAGGAGCTGTTCGCTCATGGCCGAGCCCGCATATCCCTGTGGGTTGTCAATCAATCTAGTGCGGCTGTCCAGAATCATCAAATTCTTTTCCAGATCCGCCATTCATCCACTTCACTCATACTTTTAAGCTTCATCCGATGACTAAAAGGAGTTAGTCCCATGTCCGATGAAAGCGTTTCCGCTCTGAACGATGAGGATCTGGCCGCCCTGCTGGATAGCGTCCGGCGCTTCGCGGCCCATTCGCTGGCACCCGCCACAGCCAGGCCGGAAATCCCGCCTGACGCCGAGGTCATGCCGCGCCTGGTGAAGCAACTCGTCGAGCTTGGCCTGCTGAACCTCCAGGAAATAGCGGCCTACGGGCTGTGGGACGAGCCGCAGGATGTGCTGCAACGGCGTTTCGCCGTCGAGGCGCTGGGCGAGTTCGCGCGATTTTCTCCGGCCTTCGCCTACCAGGTGCATCTGCAGGGCCTGGCCAATCTGTTGAACCGCCTTTACCACCAGGGGAACGAGCCTTGCGTGGTGGCCTTCGATGGCCGCCTCGGCATGGGCCGGCACGCCCTGGTGCGCGAGCTGGCGGGAGCCCCGCTGAGTGCCGAGCATGTTTCGCACCTGTCGGACTGCTGGGGCCCACCCGGGCCGGACGCGCCGCGCCTGCTGCATGCACTGCCCGGCTGGCACGCCGCCTGGCTGCTACGCTGGCTGCCGGGCCAGGGCCTGCGCTGGCAGCGTTGCGAGCAGGCGGCGCTGACTCCGCAACGGCATGTCCGGGGGCATGGCTTCGACGAGCTCGAAACCCAGCTGCTGACTGGCGACGCGCCGCCCCGGCCTGATCTGGATGGCGAGCCCGATGCGGCACGCCGGCGGATCATCCTGCCACTGACCCTGCACGCACTGGGGCTGCTGAGCATCGCCTGTGGCGCGGCGCGCCGCAGTCTGGAGCTGGCCGCGGAATACTCTCGCACACGCTGGCAAGGGGGACGGCTGATCGGCGAACACCATGCCGTGCAGCAATTGCTGGCGACGGGCAACGACGCCGTCTGGCTGACCCAGGCCGCCCTGGAGCGGCTGTGCCGACAACCCCTGGAACTCCCCCTGCTGGTCGAGGCCTGGCGGGCCAGATCGCAATTGCATCCCTTGCTGTGCCAGGCGACCAGCCACGCCATGCAGGTGTTCGGCGGGATCGGCTACATGCGCGACAACGGTATCGAAAAGCACCTGCGTGACTGCAACCAACTGAGACTGCTGGCCGGCTCTCCGACCGAGCTGACCCTGGCCTGCGCCGAATGGGAGAAGCTGTGATGACTTCCGCCGAAACGATGACTTCCCGGCTGGCTGCTCTCGACGGACACCTGCCCTACGACCACCCGCTGTCGCCGTCCACGGCGCTCAAGGGCTTGCCGGCGATCATTCGACGCGTGGTCGGCTACACTCCCTCCTCTCTCTGGGAGCTCGAGACTGCACGCCTGCCCTCCGTACTGCAGGCGAAGCGACGCCAGGCTCGCCAGTTTGCCGAACGGGAACTGGCGCCCCTGGCCCTGGAGCTGGACGCCATGCCGCACTGGCCGGTCGACAAGCCACCGCAGGCTCTGCTCGACCTGCTCGGCAAGGCGGGCAAGGCAGGCTGGCTGAGCGACATGTTTCCGCGCCCCTTCGGCTCCGCGTCGCTCGGCGAAACCCTCTGTCCGATTCCCCTGCGCGCCTGCCTCAAGACGGAGGAGTTCGGCCGCGCCTGCGGCGGGCAGATGCTCCTGCTGTGCGCCCACATGCTGGGCATGGCGCCGCTGCAACTGTCCTTCGATCTCAAGAATACCCGGCAGCTCTTGCTGCCGGTGCTGCGCGACCTCAAGCAGGGCAAGCCCCATCTGCTCGCCTTCGCCGTCACCGAACCCGGCAACGGTTCCGATGCCGAGGAGGGTCACGGCGCCGCCCAGGCCAAGCCGGGGCTGGTGGCGCGCCGGGTGGAGGGCGGCTGGCGGCTGAATGGCCGCAAATGCTTTATCAGCGGCGGCGATCTGGCGAAGAGCCTGACCACCTTCGCGGCTCTGGAAGGCGAAGGCATAGCCTCCTGGACCTGTTTTCTGGTGCGCTCGGACATGCCCGGATTCCGCCCGACACGCACCGAGCTGAAGATGGGCATGCGTGCCTCGGGAGCGACCGAACTGGAGTTCAACGAGGTTTTCGTGCCCGACTCCCACGTGCTGGGCGGCCTGCGCAACGGCTGGGCCTTGAGCCGGCAGAGCCTGAATATGTCGCGTCTGCCGGTTGCCGCCATGGGCGTCGGATTCGCCCAGGCGGCAACGGAGATCGCCACCGACTACGCCTGCCGCGCGACGCTGGGAGGAAAGACGTTGATCCACTACCAGGATGTCCAGCTGGCCCTGGCCCAGATGATGGCGGAAACCAGCGCCATCCGTGCCTTGGTCTGGCAGAGTGCGCGAACCTGGGCGCCCCACCAGGCTACCGCCTCGATGGGCAAGTTCCACGCCACGGATGTGGCGATGCGGGTCATCGAGCGCGCCATGGATCTGCTCGGCAGCCATGCGCTGCTTCATGCCAACCGGCTGGAGAAGGTCTATCGCGACTGCCGGGTCACGCAGATCTTCGAGGGAACCAATGAGATCAACCGGCTTGCGGTCATCGAGGACTTCCAGGGCGACCTGCTGGGACGCATGACCAACAGATAACGCCACAACGACGACAGCCGATGAGCGCTTGCTGCATGGGGCGTTCATCGGAGCGGTCGCCTTGCCCCGTCGGAACAACCTCGGCCCTCCACCACCTCGGATTCGGAAGCGCGGCCCGAGTGCCCCCAGGGCCGGCTTCGGACTCCCTGCCCGCCCGCTCGAGGGAGGATTGGGGCCGATCCTCCAGCCCCCGGCCCGGCTCCGTCAGATGCGGGAGCCAGCCTTGCTCTGTTCGTCGATCACGCGCACCATCTCATGGAACTGGCGATCCCGGTCCAGAAGGGCATCCGACGCGATGCTGACTACCCCCCGCAACGCCGACAACGGTGACCAGAGCCCCGGCACGATGATGCGCGGCGCGCGCTTCTCGATACCCTTGACCACCGCCTCGGCCACCACGGACGGTGCAATGGGCTTGCCAAGCGGCCCCGGAAAGGCACGCTTGACCATTTCGGTGGCGGTGGCATCGCCACCGAAAGCCGGCTTGGCGATCGCCGTGGCGACCCAGCCCGGATACAGCACACCGGCCGAGGTGCCGGTGCCGGCCAGTTCCGCGCGCAGCGCCCGGCCGAACATTTCGACGCCCGCCTTGGCCATAGCATAAGGGGCGTTGATCATGCCGTTGGTGAAGGCATAGATCGACGCCATCATCAGCACATGGCCCCTGGCCTCGACGATGTGCGGCAGGCAGGCCCGGACCGTGCGCCAGACGCCGAGCAGGTCGACCTCCAGCACGCGCTCGAACAGCGCCTCGTCGATGCCGGCGATGCTCGCCGGCCCGCCGGAAATCCCCGCGTTGGCGAAGGCCACGTCGAGGCGGCCGAACTTCTCGATGGCCTGCACGACCACGGCCTTGGTCACCGCCATGTCCGTGACATCCATGGTCAGGGCCAGCACACGCTCCGGGTCCATGCTATCCGCCATCTTGTCGAGGGTCTCCTGGGAGAGGTCGGTGAGTACCAGGCAGGCGCCCCGGGCATACATCGCCTTGGCCACCGCCCCGCCGATACCGCCGCTCGCGCCTGTGATGAGGACCACTTTTTCGCTTAGGTTGAAGACATCCATGTTGATCGTCCTATATGTCTATATGGAAAAGAAAGCTAGAGCCTGGAGATCGATAACCCAACCGGCGCTTCAGGGGCGCACGCTCATGCTGGATTGCAGATGGATGCTTCGGGAAAGGCATCGAAAGCACGTAATCTCCTTTTTCGATTGGGGCTACGGATCCTTCCGAACCTCTCGGGATGATGCGTTTCGACAGCGATGCCGAGCCGCATGCCGGGTTTCATGGGGTCGGCCCTACTCCACCCGATACCAGGTGCGGGTCTCGCCGAACAGCGGGGAACCGATGAACCCCCGCACCTGCAACTGCCGGCCCTCCTTCTGCAGGGTCAGCCGGCAGTCGTACACCTTGCCGCTGTCCGGGTCGAGGATCTCTCCGCCACCGTAGACCTCGCCCTGCTTCTTCAGGCCGCGGAGGATGGTCATGCCGAGCAGCGGCTTGCCGCGGCGCTCGTCCTCGCACTTGTTGCAGTAGGGCGATTCGCCCTCCGCCCCGCGCAGGCCCTTTTCGATTATGCCCAGGTACTCGTCACCCCGCTCGGCGATGCGGACCAGCGCGCGCGGCTCGTCAGTCCGCTCGTCGCGGATCATCCACAGCCCGGTCAGCGGGTCGCTCGCCGCGGCGCTAGTGGCCAGCAGCATCACCAGGGCGCAGCGGACGCACAGCCGCCGCACGCCCGCCAGGGACTTGCCGGCCAGGGCCTTCATCTCAGTGCCTCTCGGCGACGGCCCGGATGGCCGGGAGGGGGCGGTCCAGACGCTCGCGCAGGGCAGCCAGCTCGCGGCGGATGGCTTCGCCACGATAGTGCAGGAAGGCGCCCGTCTCCCCGCCGACCAAGACTTCCAGATAGGGCTCCGCGGTCGCTATCCCCTCGTCGCAATAGGCCTTAAGGGTCAGCAGGCTGTCGTCGTCCTCCTCCACCTCGGTCTCCACCACCCGCTTGAGCCCCAGTTCCTGGACCAGCATGCCCAGCCCCACACTGTCCGCGTCGGCGATCCCCTGGTGCAGGGGTAGATGCAGGGAGAAGTGCCGCTCGTCCACCCATACCGGCTCCATGGGGGAAGCACTGCGCAGCAGCTCCAGGGTGCGCGCCGTCTGCTCCAGGCTTGCCTGATTTATGGCCGGCATGTACAGGCCGCGACGACCGGAGCTGGCGTAGGCCTTGCGCATGATTCCTTCGAGGTTGGGCTTGCGGCCCGCCGGAGAATGCACCCGGCCCGGATGGTCACGACCGATGCCACCGCCGAACTCGATGACCAGGTTCACCCCGTCGTCGATCGCCCGCTGCAGGCCGCTCATCCACTTCACCGGATGAAACATCTGGAAGAACAGTGCGGCGCGCAGCCGGTCGGGGGTGCCGGCATGGTAGTCGCCGGTGTAGTTGGAGAGGACCTTCACTGCCGGGGCGTTCAGGGCGACACTGTCGAGGTGGGGACGGTAGCGCTTCGCGGCGCCAATCATCAGGTAGGTATGGAAGGCACCCTCTGCCTTCAGGTAGCGCCCGGCCTTGGCCCGGCCGAAGCGGACTGCGATGTCCTCCATGAGCGCCTCCAGGTCGCTCTCGAAGCCGCAGGCCACGGTCTGGTCGGGCAGGTTGCAACCGCCGATGCCACAGTAGCGCGCCTCAGCGAGCGGCTTGATGGACTCGAGGTCGAGGCGGAAGGCGGCCATCTGCCCGCACCCGAACTCCGACATCAGCCTGCCGCGTATGCGGATCAACTGCAGCGCATCCTCGAACTTCAGGGCTCCGGCGGCCACCAGCGCGGAATACTCGCCCAGGCTGTGCCCGGCCAGCACGCTTGGCGCCCATGCCTCGCCGGTCAGCTCGCGGAAGGCCGCGAGGCAGGCGGTGGAATGGGTGAGCAGCGCAATCTGGGTGAATTCGGTGCCGTTGAGCCGCTGTTCCGGCCCATGAAAGGACAGCTCGGCCACGTCGAAGCCCATCGCCTGACTGGCCCGTTCATACACTTCGCGAACGCTGGAGAATTGCCGGTGTATGTCGCTTCCCATGCCGACGTACTGAGAGCCTTGCCCGGGAAACACGAACATGATATTGGGACTGGAAACCTGGCTCATGGAAAAACTCCCTGGATGGATCGGGGGACCGGGCATCGCTGCCCGGACCGTCACAATCGCGGATGCGCTCGCGTTCGTCACGCCACCCTGGAAATGACGCCATCCGGCAGCGAACGCCCCGTCTGCTCGGCAATGCCCAGGTGCTGCAACACACGGTCGGTCATGTGATCGGCCGTGAAGCGCTCCGCCAGCGAGCGGGCATTCCCGGCCAGCTCGCGATGCAGTGCCTCGCTCTTCAGCAGGGTCTCCAGCTGCCGGGCCAGGTCGCCGCTGTCCCAGACCTTGAAGGTCAGACCGCCGGCCCGCTCGCCATCGCGCATCACCTCGGTGACGCCGCCGTAGTCGGGCACCAGCACCGGCGTGCCATGGCTCATCGCTTCGGCTACCACCATGCCGAAGGCCTCCCGGTTCACCGAGGGGTAGACCACGCAGTGGCTGTGGGCGAACAGCGCATCGCGGATCTCCCCGGAGACCGCCCCGGTCTGGTGTATCGGCAGGCCGAGAT
>NZ_BAAGYK010000134.1:0-69346 GCF_054779355.1 Azotobacter armeniacus | reverse complement strand
ACCCACAAGCACCCACACGAATTGCTTGATTCAACTTGTTAAAGAGCGTTTCGCCTGAGCCTTTCGTCTCAACCGAGGCCGCGCATTCTACAGCAGCCTTTTCCCCTGTCAAGCGCCTCGATGAACTTCGTCTCACCCAGGCCGCCCGCCTTCCCAATTCGCCCAGCGCCAGCAGGCAAACCCTTGATTTTCAAGGACTTCTGCAGACCCCTGCTCGGGAAGTGGGCGCATTATAGGGCGTCAGCTTTCGGCGTCAACACTAAAATTAATGCATTATCGTAAACTAACCTATCCATTGAGTTCAGTCTGGTGATGCAGAGCGCAGCTCTGCGAATTCAACCGTCATTGCGGTTATGGCCGGTCAGGGTGAAACCGCTCTAAGGGGTAAAACGTCTTCCGGCTCCTCCCTCGATGATCAGTCGGGAACTATCACCTTCGCTGGAAGTGGCAGTCGAGATACAAAGTGTGAGACGCCAACCATCCTCAGGTTGAGGAGAAGCCCAAATGACCATTGCCCCGGGCGGTTCAGTTCAGCGACACGCCCAAGGGTGCTACCGCCAGCGCTACAGCTTGGAGGAAACCACCAAGGCCAACGGGCAGGAGCCCTATGCCTGGCTGCGCCATGTCCTTAAACGCCTACCGCAGGCCAAAAGCGTCGAAGACTACGAAGCGTTGCTGCCGTGGAACTACAATCCGACGGCAGCATTGTAAAAGGCCAGCACAGTCGTCAACAGATGGGGTTCATGGATCACTTTTGGTCGAATTGCCGCCCTATCACTACGAGACGATCTTCGAGCACAGCCATTGATCCGGGTGCCCTGGACAACTGTTGCCCCCTACTGGATCGGCAGCAGACAGCGCATCGACAGCCCGCCCCCTTCCATGCGCTGCGCATCAAGAGAGCCGCCGACCCCCTCGACGATGCCGCGGCTCATCGACAAGCCCAGGCCCAGGCCTTCCGGCTTGCTGGTATAGAACGGCGTGAACACCCGCTCCAGCTCGGCATCGCTCAGCCCCGGCCCGCAGTCGCGCACCTCGATCACCACCTGACCGGCCCTGGCATGGGTGGTCAGCACGATGCTGGAGGGCAGGCCGGGATGGGCCTCGCGGTTGGCGTCGATGGCATTGCGCAGCAGGTTGAGCAGCACCTGCTCGAGCAATACCCGATCGGCGTAGACCGGCGGCAGACCGTCCGGCAATTGCGCCTCGATCGTCACCTGGCTGGCACTCGCTTCCCAGCCACAGAGGCGCACCGCGCCCCGTGCTACCTCGGCCACGTCGAGCGCCTGCATGCGTCGCTGCCCCTTGCGCAGGAAGGCACGCAGCCGCTTGATCACCTCCGAGGCATGCTTGGCATGCTCGGTGATGCGCTCCAGCCCCTGAGCCACACGCAGAGCCGCCTGGGGATTGTGCTGCAGGGACTGCAGATAGCGCTGGCTGGCGCTGGCATAGTTGACCACCGCCGCCAGCGGCTGGTTGATCTCGTGGGCTAGCCCCGAGGCCAGCTCGCCGAGGCTGACCAACCGCGCGGTATGCGCCAGCTCGTCCTGGTGGCGGTGCTGCTGCGCCTCGCGCAGTTCGCGCTCGGTCATGTCGCGCGCCACCAGTGAGTAGTAGCGTTCGCCGCCGACCGCGGAGTGCGCCAGCAGCACCAACGAGACCGGTACCGAAGCACCGCCGCCGGTCGGCTGCAGGCGCGCATCGGCACTCCAGGCCCCCTGTCGCTCGGCAGTGCTCCAGCCCTCCGCCTGCAGGCGCGCCAGGTCGTCCCGGGTGAAGAGTCCGGCCAGAGCCGGCATCGGCTGCCGCTCGCCGATCCCCAGGGTGCGCTGGGCAGCCGGGTTGAGATAAGTGATCCGCCCGGCCGGATCGATGAATAGCACCAGATCGGTGTTGGCCTCCACCACACCGGCCAGCCGCCGGTTGTTCTCCTCGGCCTGCACCCGGGCGGTGATGTCCCGCGACACGCTGATCACTTCCACCACCGCCCCGGTGTAAGTGTCGCGGATCGCCCGACTGGCCGTCTCGAACCACAGGTAATGTCCGGCGCGGTGGCGAACCCGGTAGCTCATGGTGTGGTAGCCGTGCTGTTCCAGCGCCTCCTGGGCGCAGCGCAGCTGCGTCCGTTCGCGGACATGCACGAGCGTGCGCACCGGCCTGCCGCGCAGCTCCTCCGGCCAGTAGCCGAGCAGGACCCAAGAAGCCGGCGAGGCGTCGAGGAAGCGGCCGTCGGGATCGTGACGGGAAATCAGGTCGGTGGTGTTCTCGGTGATCAGGCGATACAGCCGCCGCGCCTTGGCTGCCTCACGCTCGCCGAGGATCTGCATAGTGGCATCTCGGCAGCGCGCAACCACCCTCCTCTTCTGCAGATCGGGAATAAAGGTCCAGAGCAGAACCCGCTCACCGAACTGTGCCTCGACGTCCTTGATGGCCCGCCGCTGCTCCAGACAGGCGCGCACCAGCTGCGCATGATTCGCCGGCAGGCAGCTGGCCAGCGCCTCCGGAGCGGACTTGCCGATCAGCGCCAGCAGGGCCGTGTTCAGTTCCAGGGCCCGCGCAAAGGCATCCAGCAGCAGACTCGGTTGCGGGTCGAGCGCTAGCAGCGGCGAGGCCGACAGGTGAGCGGAATCTGGAGGCATGCAGCTATCTTCCTGCCCGTCATCGTGGTCATTCAGACCATATATAGTATATATACCATATAAGTTAAGTACTATTTACAGATAAAATAGAGGTTGATATATAGAGCAACGAAGGATGTACCAGCCTTCCGCCGGAACGGGAAGGCGACAAGGCAATAAGAGCTAACAATCAGCCGAAAGGATAAAAACATGTCGATCTTCGAACAGGGCCTGTCACGCTCTGCCGTCAACCACATCCCCCTTTCTCCACTGAGCTTCATCGAGCGCAGCGCCGCTGTCTATCCATACCGCCCCGCCGTGATCCACGGCTCGATCCGCCGCAACTGGGCCGAAACCTATGCACGCTGCCGACGCCTGGCCTCCGCCCTAGCTGGCCGCGGCATCGGCATCGGCGACACCGTGGCGGTGATGCTGCCCAACATTCCCCAAATGCTCGAGGCGCACTTCGGCGTACCGATGATCGGCGCCGTGCTCAACACCCTCAACGTGCGCCTGGACGCCGAGGCCATCGCCTTCATGCTGCAGCACGGCGAAGCCAAGGTGTTGATCGCCGACCACGAGTATCAGGAGGTGATCCATGCCGCGGTCGGCATGCTCGACCACCCGCCGCTGCTGATCGACGTGGACGATCCGGAATACGGCGAGGGCCAACCCGTCAGTGAGCTGGACTACGAGGCGCTGCTGGCCGAGGGCGATCCGGCGTTCGCCTGGCAGTGGCCGGACGACGAGTGGCAGGCCATCAGCCTCAACTACACCTCCGGCACCACCGGCAATCCCAAGGGTGTGGTCTACCATCACCGCGGCGCCTACCTGAATTCGCTGGGCAACCAGATGGTCTGGGCGATGGGCAACCATCCCGTGTACCTCTGGACCCTGCCGATGTTTCACTGCAACGGCTGGTGCTACCCCTGGACCGTCACCGCCCTGGCCGGCGTGCACGTGTTCCTGCGCCGGGTCGACCCGCAGCAGATCCTCACCCTGATCCACGAGCACCATGTCACCCACCTGTGTGGCGCGCCCATCGTGCTCAACGCCCTGGTCAACATGCCCGACTCGGCCAAGGCCGCCATCGACCACCCGGTGCATGCGATGGTCGCCGGCGCCGCACCGCCGGCCAAGGTGATCGGCGCGGTGGAGGAAATGGGCATCAAGGTCACCCATGTCTATGGCCTCACTGAGGTCTATGGTCCGGTCACCGTGTGCGCCTGGCACGAGGAATGGGACGAGCTGCCGCTGGATGACCGGGCGCGGATCAAGGCGCGCCAGGGCGTGCGCTACCCGACCCTGGAAGGGGTGATGGTCGCCGACCCGCAGACCCTGGAGCCGGTGCCGCGCGACAGCGAAACCATCGGCGAGATCTTCATGCGCGGCAACACGGTGATGAAGGGCTACCTGAAGAACCCCACGGCCACCACCGAGGCCTTCGAAGGAGGCTGGTTCCACACCGGCGATCTGGGCGTCTGGCATCCGGACGGCTATGTGGAGATCAGGGACCGCCTCAAGGACATCGTGATTTCCGGCGGCGAGAACATATCCACGATCGAGGTCGAGGGCGTGCTCTACCGCCATCATGGCGTCCTCGAGGCGGCCGTGGTGGCCCGCCCCGACGAGAAATGGGGAGAAACCCCCTGTGCCTTCGTCACCCTCAAGGCCGGTCACGAACGGACTAGCGAGGCGGAGATCATCGCCTTCTGTCGCGAGCACCTGGCCGGCTTCAAGATCCCCAGGCGCGTGGTCTTCAGCGAGCTGCCGAAGACCTCCACCGGCAAGATCCAGAAATACGTCCTGCGCGAGAGGGCCAGGGCACTGTAATTCCTTCCCGCCGCCCGGCAGCGCCGGTACGCACCGGGCGTGCCTGCCCGTTTCACAACAACGATAAACAATGGCGCATATGCCGACGGAGAGCCCCATGCAAGCACTCAATCGCAAAGACGGTGACGAACAGCCCTACTGGCCGGCCGGCCCCTTCAAGGTCCGCCTGCCCTTCGTGCACTACCGCTGGGAAACTGCGGAAATGCTCCAGGGGCTGATCATGTTCGTGGTCAATTTGGCCATGATCCCGCTGCTGGAGAAATACCTCGGCCTGCCCTACGAAGTGGCCCTGGCCTATGTGGTGATCTGCGGCATCGGCTTCATGCTGCCGGCCCTGCTCGGCGTGCCGCTGGTACCGGGCTGGATCACGCCCGGCATTCCGGTGGTGATCCTCTTCCTCAGCGACTACCAGCCAGGTCCGGAGGCCATCCAGGCCCTGTTCGCCCTGCAGTTCCTGGTGTTCCTGATCTTCCTCCTGCTCGGCGTGACGCGCCTTGGCAGCGTGATGGTGCGTCTGGTGCCTAACTCCATGAAGGGCGGCATCATCATCGGCGCCGGCATCGCCGCGCTGATGGGGGAGATTTCCAGCGGCGGACGCCTGGCCAATACCCCGATCTCCCTGGTGCTGGGCAGCCTGATCTGCCTGTATCTGATGTTCTCGGTATCGTTCAAGGGGCTCACCGAGCGTGTGCCGCTGGCACGCAAGATCGTCAACTACGGAATGGTGCCGGGCATGCTGATTGCCATCTTCATCGGCATCGCCGTCGGTGAATACAAGATGCCGGAGATCCGCTGGGGCATCACCCAGCCGGCCTTCGACCAGCTCTGGAACTACCTGCCGTTCGGCATCGGCTTCCCGGACGCGAGGATCTTCCTCTATGCAATCCCCACGGCAGTGATCGCCTACATCATCGCCTTCGGCGACATCATCGTCGGCCAGTCGCTGATGCAGCGTGCCGACGAACTGCGCACCGACGAGAAGATCGACTACAACGTTGACCGCATCCATCTGGTCACCGCCGTGCGCAACGCCCTGCACGCCTTCTTCGCGCCCTACCCCGGCCTGGCCGGACCGCTGTGGACCGCAGCTGCGGCGACCATGGCCGAGCGCTACAAGTACGGCCGCAAGGCGATGGACTCCATCTACAGCGGCGCCGGCACCTTCTGGATCACCGGTTTCATCGCCCTGTTCATCCTGCCGCTAGTGAGCTTCTTCCAGCCGGTGCTGCCGATCGCCCTGTCGCTGACCCTGGTACTCACCGGCTACATCTGCCTGATGCTCGGCTTCGAGCAACTGAGCAACAACACCGAGCGCGGCATCGCCGGCACCATGGGCGTTGTCCTGGCGGTCTATGGCGCGGGCTGGGGCCTGGCCACCGGCGCCGTGCTGTACATTCTGGTCGAGCGCACCCATCTGCTCCGGTTCGCCTCGACCAAGAGCGAGATCGGCGCCACTCCTAAAGCTGACTGAGCCGCTATATTCCTGTCGTCCATGCCTCTACCCCGGCCAGGCGCGGACGACAGGAATCACGTGAACATGTCTAACGGAAGCTGAACATGAGTAATCACATGAAGAACACGAGCGAAGCGCGCATTGCAGTCATCGGCGCCGGCACCATGGGCAACGGCATCGCCCAGGTCTGCGCGCTGGCCGGCCGGCAGGTCACCCTCGTGGACATCTCCGATAGCGCTCTGGAGCGCGGTCTGGCCACCCTGTCCGGCAATCTGGAGCGGCAGGTGAAGAAGGGCCTGATCAGCGAAGCGGACAGGCAGGCCGCCTTGGCCCGTGTTCATCCGCAGAGCAGCTACGACGCCCTTGCCGGGAGCGGACTGGTCATCGAGGCGGCCACCGAGAGTCTCGACCTGAAGCGGCAGATCCTCGCCCTGATCGAGGATGTAACGGAACCCGACGCGCTCATTGCCAGCAACACCTCATCGTTGTCGATCAGCCAGTTGGCCAGCGCCCTGAGCAACCCCGAACGTTTCATCGGCCTGCACTTCTTCAATCCGGTGCCGGTCATGACTCTGGTCGAGGTCATCCGCGGCCTGCAGACCTCCGCGGCCACCCATGCCAGAGCACTGGAGTTCGCCGAGTACATCGGCAAGACTGCCATCTCGGTGCGCAACAGTCCGGGCTTTGTGGTCAACCGCATCCTCTGTCCGATGATCAACGAGGCGATCTTCGTTCTTCAGGAAGGGCTGGCCAGCGCCCAGGACATCGATACCGGCATGCAGCTCGGCTGCAACCACCCCATCGGTCCCCTGGCACTGGCCGACCTGATCGGCCTGGATACGCTGCTGGCGATTCTCGAAACCTTCCACCGCGATTTCGGCGATCCCAAGTACCGCCCGGCCACCCTGCTCAAGGAAATGGTCGCGGCCGGCTATCTGGGCCGCAAGAGCGGCCGCGGCTTCCACATCCACGCCTGAGCCACAGCCCCGATACTGGCCGCCCGGACCATACCGGGCGACCGCTCCATGATAAGAAAACGAGGTCCGTCATGCCCGAATACCACGCCCCCCTGCGCGACATGCGCTTTGTTCTGCATGAGGTCTTTGCCGCCGACAAGCTCTGGGCACGTCTGCCCACGCTGGTCGAGACGGTGGATGCCGAGACCGCCGACGCCATCCTCGAGGAGGCGGCCAAGGTCACCGGCGAACTGCTCTCCCCGCTCAACCGCAGCGGCGACGAGGAAGGCGCACACTGGGACAACGGTGTCGTCAGCACCCCGGCCGGCTTCCGCGAAGCCTACGCCACCTACATCGAGGGCGGCTGGGTCGGCCTGGCCGGCAACCCCGCCTACGGCGGCCTGGGCATGCCGAAGATGCTCGCCGTGCAGTTCGAGGAAATGCTCTATTCCGCCAACACCAGCTTCACCCTGTACTCGGCGCTGACCTCCGGCTGCTGCCTGGCACTGGACGCCCACGCCAGCGAGGAACTCAAGCAGCGCTACCTGCCGCGCCTGTACAGCGGCGAATGGGCCGGCACCATGTGCCTGACCGAAGCCCATGCCGGCTCCGACCTCGGCCTGCTGCGCACCCGCGCCGAACCGCAGGCTGACGGCAGCTACGCGATCAGCGGCAGCAAGATCTTCATCACCGGCGGCGAACAGGACCTGACGGCGAACATCGTCCATCTGGTACTGGCCCGCCTGCCCGATGCGCCAGCCGGCTCGAGAGGCATCTCGCTGCTCCTGGTGCCCAAGTTCCTGGTCGCCCCGGATGGCGCCCTCGGCGCACGCAACGCCCTGTCCTGCGGCTCGCTGGAACACAAGATGGGCATCAAGGCCTCAGCCACCTGCGTGATGAACTTCGACGGAGCTATCGGCTATCTGATAGGCGAACCCCACAAGGGCCTCGCTGCCATGTTCACCATGATGAACTACGAGCGCCTGTCCATCGGCATTCAGGGCATCGGCTGCGCCGAGGCTTCCTACCAGAACGCCGTGGCCTATGCCCGAGAGCGCCTGCAGGGCCGCGCCCCGGGTGGCGCCCAGATACCGCAGAAGAGCGCCGATCCCCTCATCGCCCATCCCGACGTGCGCCGCATGCTGCTGACCATGAAGACGCTGACCGAAGGCGGACGAGCCTTCTCCACCTACGTCGCCCAGCAGCTGGACCTGGCCAAGCATGCCGAAGACACCGACGAACGCCGTCGTGCCGAAGCGCTGGTAGCGCTGCTCACCCCCATCGCCAAGGCCTTTTTCACCGATACCGGACTGGAAAGCTGCATCCACGGCCAGCAGGTGTTCGGCGGGCACGGCTATATCCGCGAGTGGGGTCAGGAGCAGCTGGTGCGTGACGTGCGCATCGCGCAGATCTACGAGGGCACCAACGGCATCCAGGCCCTCGACCTGCTGGGCCGCAAGATCGTGGCCAACAACGGCGCCGCGCTGCGACTGTTCGCCGGGGAGATTCGTGCCTTCGTCGACGCGCCGGCCGCTTCCCGGCCGTTCGCCAGCCAGCTGCTGGCCGCCCTGAAGTGCCTGGAGAGCGTCAGCGCCTGGCTGCTTGACCAGGCCGGCAAGGATCCGGCACTGGTCAATGCCGTGGCGGTGGACTACCTGAACCTGTTCGGCTACGTCGCCTACGCCTACATGTGGGCACGCATGGCCGCCGTGGCCCAGGCCAGTCGCGCCAACGACGAAGCCTTCTACGGTGCCAAGCTGTCCACCGCGCAGTTCTACTTCAGCAAACTGCTGCCGCGCATCCACTCCCTGGATGCCGTCATCCGCGCCGGCAGCACTCCACTCATGGAACTGGCCGACGAACGTTTCTGAACGCCCTCGGCAGCCGGCGAGGCCTTGTGCCGAGCCGGCCGGCCGTTGGGCAGCGGACCTTACTGCAGCATGCTCATCGCCGCGTCCATCGAAGCGCTCAGGTCTTCATCGGCCTGCACGTCCAGAGTGGGATCTAGACCAAGCTTGGCGAATGCTGCAATCCCCCTCCAATCAAGCCGCGTGAAGGGATGCTCGGTGCCGACATGGCTCAACAGCTCCGCCACCTGGACCACATCCACGTAATCCACCTGCGCCGACACCCGGGCGAAGTTCAGATATTCGCCGGGAACGCCGGCAATGGGGGCAGGAAACTCCCAGCTGCGCAGAATCCTGTCGCCGAGACTCGGATGGGTCTGCTCGATGATCTGATCGAGGACCCCCGGATCGGCCAGCAGCTCCTCATGGGTTTCCGCATAGGTGAGGATCGGCAGGAGGCCGATCCGGCTCACCAGACCGGCCAGCGTCGCCTGATCGGGCACCAGTCGGGTGTAATGGCGGCAGAGCATGTAACAGATGCCGGCAACCTCGCAGCTCTTCCTCCATACCTTGCGCATCTTGCGGTCTACCACAGGGGAGGTCGCCTGGAACATCTGCTCCATGGCCAGGCCGGTGGCCAGGGTGCAGGTATAGTTGATGCCCAGACGGCCAATGGCCGTCTGCAAGTCGGTGATCTCTCCGTTGGCACGCATCAGTGGACTGTTCGCCACCTTGATGAGCCGTGCACTCAGTGCAGCATCGTGTCCGATCACTCGCGCCAGGGCGCCGATGCTGACCTCCGGATCACGCGCCGCCTCACGCACCTCCAAAGCCGCTTCGGGCAAGGTAGGCAATATCAGCTCATCGTTATCGATGGCCTGGGTCAATTCCTGCTGTACCTTCTCGGCAAGCTTGCTCATCTCGCTCCTTTCCGCTCTGTTTCATCGAAGCCGAACCAAGACGCCCGGTTATATCGGCAAGCGCCTGACCGGCTAGGGATTCTGCCACCTGCAAGAGAAAGGAACCCATTGACAAATCACGGAATTGACAACATCTGGAAGTTGTTTTCCTATGGTTTGAAGGTTTCCAGGATCAGCTCCACCCGCCGGTTGCCGGCGCGCCCTTCGACCGTGGCGTTGTCGGCCAACGGCCGGGTATCGGCATACCCCACCGCGCGCATCCGCTGCGGCGCCACCCCGTTGGCCTCCAAGTAGCGCACCACGCTGCCGGCACGCGCTCCGGACAGCTCCCAGTTCGACGGAAAGCGCGAGCTGCGGATCGGCAGCGAATCGGTATGCCCCGCCACCACGATCATGTGCGGGCTGCTGTCAAGCACGGGCACCAGCTGCTGCAGTACCCGCAACCCCTCCAGGCTCAGGTCGGCCTGTGCGGAGCCGAAGAGGATCTCGCTGCTGATGCGGAAACTCACCGTGCCTTCCGTGACCACCACTTCGATATCCTCGCCCAGACGATCCAGGGGCAATCCTTTCAGGGAGTCGTCGGACGCCGGCAGTGCGGGTCTGTCCCACAGTATCTGTCCATCCTCTTTGAGCAGACCGCTTCCAGCCGGCAAGACACCTTCTCTCAGCGAACCCATGGCCTGCTGGCGCTCGACAACGCCCTTGCCGGCGAAAGTCAGCATCACGACCAGCAACACCAGCAGCAGGGTCATCACGTCCAGATAGGTCAGCAACCAGCTATCGGCCTCCCCCTCGGACTGCGGCTCGGCAGCCACGGCGGCTGCCTGACGTCTGCCCCAACGCGCTGCCTGGCGCGCCTGCGCCAGCTCCAGTTCCAGCGTCCGCTGGCGCTCCAGCAGTGCCTGCCTGACAGCGCTGGCGGAATTCACGGCGGAAGTCTCCGGCGACTGGCTCATGGCCTGGCGCTCCCCTCATCCTCCTCGAGACTGCGCGACGGCGCCCCTTCGTCGCGGATCTCGTCCCGGTATTGGGCGATGAACGAATTCAGCGTCTCGCGCATCATTCCTGGACTGCGCTTGTTGCACATCATGGAGATGCCCTGCAGCACCATGTTCATCAGCACCACCCGCTGCTCGGTACGCCGCTCCAGCTTCACCGCCACCGGCTTGAACACCAGGTTGGCCAGCAGCACACCATAGAAGGTCGTCATCAGCGCCACCGCCATCTGTCGACCGACTGCCGTCATGTCGCCATCACCGAGCACGAACATCAGGTTGACCAGGCCGACCAGCGTGCCGAGCATGCCGAACGCCGGCGCGTAACCGGCCATCACCCGGAACAGCTGCGCCTCGGCATGTTCCTTGGCGCGTAGCCGGGAAATCCGCCACTGCAGCAGCTCGATGATGTCCTCCTCGGGGGTCATGTCGATCACCAGCTGCACGCCGGTGCGCAGGAAGGGATTGTTCACCTGCGCCACCTCCCGCTCCACGGCACGCAGGTCGCCCCCCATCCACAGCCGCGAGATCTTCACCAGCTCCTCGATGTCGTCCTGGGTATACAGCCGCTCGTTGCGCATCACCGTGCCGATCAGACTGAACACCCGCAGCACCTCGCCCAGCGGATAGCTGATGAAGGTCGCCGCGAAGGTACCCACCAGGACGATGCCCAGACTCGGCAGGTCGACGAACAGCAACGGATCTTCGGCAGAAAAGACCACCACCACCGCCAGCAGAAGAAAGCCGGCGAGCATGCCGATGAGCGTGGAGGGATTCATGAAGGACTCCGGGAATGCGACAGGCTAGATTGAATACCTGTCGGCCACAGAGCGGTCTTTCGAATACGGCGCGCTACGGGGCGATGCTCTGCGCTTCGAAGCCCACTGGCCGCGCATTTCCCTGGCGAAGTCGACACCGATCATGGCGAAGCAGGTACGTACGCCACAGACCCCCTGAGCAATGTCCGGACGAAGCGACCGCCCTCCGACAGGAACAGGACAAAGCACCGCGTCAAAAAATTCTCGCCCTCCCCTAAAGCTCCCGCCCTGCCCGCCGATAGTCGGGATAACGGCCAACGGCGCCGTTGTCGCCAGCCGCGAAGCCACCGCGCAGCGCAGCTCGCCTCTGGCGCTCAACCTTTGGAGAAGGAACGCAACATGTCCGTCATCAATACCAACATCACCTCGATGATCGCCCAGAAGAACCTGGGTGCATCGCAAAGCGCTCTGACCACCGCCATGGAGCGCCTGTCTTCCGGCATGCGCATCAACAGCGCGAAGGACGATGCTGCCGGTCAGGCCATCGCCAATCGCATGAGCTCGCAGATCACTGGTCTGTCCCAAGCCCAGCGCAACGCCAACGACGGCATCTCCGTCGCCCAGACAGCCGAAGGCGCGCTGAACCAGGTCAACGACAACCTGCAACGCATCCGCGAGCTGAGCGTACAGGCAGCCAACGACACCAACTCCCCCGAAGACCGTGCCTCCATCCAGGCTGAAATCAACCAGCGCCTGGAGGAGATCGACCGCATCTCCCAGGAAACCAACTTCAACGGCACCAAAGTGCTGAATGCCGAGCAGACCCTGAATATCCAGGTCGGCGCCAACGATGGCGAAAGCATCAGCATCAACCTAAAGGAAATCAACAAGACCACTCTGGGTCTGGCCTCCTTCGATGTTACCAATACCCTCAACACCGAGGATCTGGCAGCTACTGCGACGACCGAACTGGCTCCGTCTTCGCGCAATCTGGAAGACTTCAGCTTCACCGACACTGCAGGTGCTGCTACCTGGGCCGTCTATGTTGACGACGCGAACCCGGATCAACTGTATGTTTCCTCCGATGGCGGCGCCACCGTTGCTGCAGCCACCTATAACACGACAACCAATGCCCTGGAGTTCGACTCCAGCACCGCAGCAGCCCCCGGCGGCACCGTAAGCGCCGCTGCTGGCCAAGAAGTCCATGTCGGTGACGGCGTGGTCATGCAGGCCGACGATATCACTGGTCGCAGCGATGACAATGTTGCAGCCCAGCCGACCCTGCATCTGACGTCCAACGGCAACTATCACATCAAGCTCGGCGCTGACACCTATGTCGCTGCAACCGTTGATTTCGCTGCCGGCACTGTAAGCTATGACTCTTCCGCTGCTCCAGATGGCACACTCGATGCCGATGTAGGCACTGCGCTTGACCAGATCAGCAACCCCGACCCGGCAATCACCATCGATACCTCCGGCCTGAACACCAGCCTGGTCGGCGACAGCGCTCAAGTCTTCGCCATGGAAGACGGCAGCGGCTATGTGGTCAAGGGTGCCGACGCCGACGGCAACGACGTTTACTACGAAGCCGAAGTCGACACCGCTACCGGTGCAGTGACCCTCGGCGACCAACTGACCGCCGACCCCCTGGCAGCACTGGACAACGCACTGAAAGAAGTCGACACCCTGCGTTCCGACCTTGGTGCCATCCAGAACCGTTTCGACTCGGCCATCACCAACCTGAAGACCAACGAAACCAACCTGTCCGCCGCCCGTTCGCGCATCGAAGATGCCGACTACGCGGTGGAAGTGGCCAATATGACCAAGGCGCAGATCCTGCAACAGGCCGGCACCTCGGTTCTGGCCCAGGCCAACCAGATCCCGCAGAGCGTGCTGTCGCTGCTGGGTTAATTGGCATAGCCACGAAAAAAGGGCCGACGAAAGTCGGCCTTTTTTCGTGGCTATCGAATCTGACCGGCCCAAATCCACATATGAATCAGGGAAGAGGACATGGAGCATTTCCCCGAGGCAATCCAAATTAAATTATTCAGTCAATACGGAAGACGTTTGCTCCGCTTTTCGGAGGCCATCGAGTGTGTCAATGGCCATATTTACCAGAGCAATCCCGCCCACGAGAATCAAAGAGTCCGGCAGGCCTTGGAGTGTTTTTACAATTAGCTTTGCCAAGCATTCAGGGTAACCAGCAGAATATTTTACGTAGCCTGTAATAGCAAAAACCATCTAAAAGGAGACCTTTATACAGAAGATGGCTATTCAATCACAGCATCTCGTCACCACTCAGAAACCTCGCGCCATGACCCTGATTTCTACATTCTTTCTGAAAAAATTTTCCTGGGGAATAGAAATCTGGCCTGCCCATGTCCCCATGAAAAAACCCATCAGAAAAGCACAGCCTTGTAGGGCGGGTGAAACCCGCCGGACATTGCGCACGAGCCGAATTCTCATGGCGAAGAAATTCCTTGCAGAGGGCCGCGCTCATGGATAAGGCGGGTTTCACCCGCCCTACACACTTGCCGAAAATCTGACCGCCAGCCCGGCTGGCAGCATCCAGATCCGGCAGTCGTCTCAAGATTTAATTCCCCCATCCGATAAAGGGTTATGGATCTGTCCGTCTGCCAAGGAGAACACTCATGAGCTCGCCCCTGAACGATGCCGGTGCCCTTTCCAGCTCGCCCCTGGCCAACCTGACCCCGCGCCAGCGCCTGGAAAACGCCCTGGATGAGTTGCCGCCGGCCGCCGGCAGTGCCGCAGCCCAGGCCGCGGGCGCCCAGCCGGCGCTGATCGCCCGCGAGGAGCTGGTCGAGCCAGTACAGCGCATCAACGAGGTACTGAGCAGTTACGGGGTGGAATTCCACCTGAAGGAGCCCGGACCGCGGGTGGTCGCCGAGATCGTCGACCGCGAGAGCGGCGAAGTGATCCGGCAGATTCCCAGTGAGGAAGTGCTGCGGGTCGCCGAAAGTCTCGAACAGTTGCGCGGGATTCTGCTGCGGGAACAGGCTTGAGCGGCGCATTCGCGCCTCCCGCCACGACGCCCTGCCGGCCTCGACCGAAACCCTCTCAGCCGCTCGCCTCCGGCAGGACGATGCCCTCGATGGGCCCCAAAGCAGCCAGTTCGCTGCCCGAAACCGACGCGCTGAGGGTCGCGCCGCGCAGGGTGGCCTGGTCGGTGAGACGGACCTGGACGATGGCGCCCTTGCGGTCGAGGCGCTCGACCCAGCCCAGGTCGCCCCCGGCGAAACGCACCAGGGAACCGATAGGAATCAGCCCGAAACGCTGGATGTACTCCTGGCACCAGCGCCGGTCGAGCTGGTTCTCGCGGCCGATCAGCTGGCGGTAGACACCGCTGATCGCCTGCTCTGTACGGTCCGGGCGGGCGCGCCCCATGGCGTCGATCACGTCGACCACGGCGGCGATCCGTGCCAGCTCGCCGAGCTGCCCGGCCTCGAGGCCGCGCGGGTAGCCGCTGCCGTCAAGGCGCTCGTTGATCTCCTCGACCACGCTCCGGATCACCGCCTCGGCCAGCCACTTGCAGTGCACCAGCCGCGCGCGCAGCAGCTCCACGTGCCGGACGAAAGCCTCCCGCTGCTCGTCGTCGAAGGAGTCGCTACGCACCAGTGACGACGGCAGCAGCCCCTTGCCCAGATCGTGAACCAGAGCGCAGGCGCAGATGCTCTTGAGCAGATCGGACGGCAGACCACGACTGCGGGCCAGGTCGGCGAGGCGCACGGCCACGGCAATGCAGTGCTGGATCAGCGGCGGATCCTCCACCAGGCAATGCACGGCGAACAGCACGGCCTCTCGGTCCTCGTCCAGCAGTCCGAGCAGAAAGTCACTGTGCCAGGAGAGCTGGACAGGGTCGATCTCGCTACCCTGCTGCAATTGCACCAGGAGACCGTTGAGGTATAGCGCCAGCCGGGCCAGGCGTCGGGCCATGGGCGTGGCGTAGTCCAGCCCGTGAGGACGCGAGGCGCCCGCCGCCGGCTCCGCCGCGCGCGGCACGAACAGCTGCGAGGGCATGCGCGAGGGGTCGCCGCCGACGACACTGCGGGTGCTTTCCCGCTCGATCTCCCGCACATAGAAGTAGAGCCGCCGCTCTTCCTCGGCAGCGAGGTCGACGAAGGCACAGCCGAAGCGGACTGCCTGCCAGTCGTCGTTAAGCTGACGATGACGAATCTGCCCGCGCAGGTCGAGCTGCTGACCATTGGGAAAGCGCAGGCAAAGCCGTTCGACATGCTGCCCGGCCTGTAACTCGGAAGCGGCGCTGGCCGGCAGCTCGATCCGGCAGCCGCCCAGCGACAGATCCAGCAGCCGTCCCAGGATCGGCCGGTCGTCCGCAGTCATCCGCACCTCGGCCTTCACCGAAATACGGGCGCTCAGCTCGGCGCGGAAGGTGCCGCGCCGATGGAGAACCTCCAGCCACTCGGGCCAGGCGCTGGTCAACTGGATGCGGCCCGGGACGCTCAGCCGCTGCCAGCCGCCCAGCGGGGCACTGCGCAGCAGGGTTCCGGCCACCCGCCCGGCGAGCCGGCACGCCTGCCCGGCCTCCAGCTGGGAAGCCACGACCGGCACCGCGGTCAGATCCAGAGTCAGCCGCTCCCCGACGAGAGCCTCCATCAACACCACGGGCAAGGACGGATGGTCCGGCGAGAAGCCAATCAGCCGGGCACCGCCGCGCTCGCAGAGCTGCTCGAGCAGTTCCCGACATGTGTCTGAATTATCGATGCGTGCATAGGCATCGCTGGCCTGAGCCATTTTCATCCTCCGTTCGACGCCGCTCCTCTGGCGGTGTCATGTCCTTCACGCAAACCACGGCTGGCCGGCCACTCCAGAAGCTAAAGGCTAGCCAGCCAGGCCGTTGCGCAGACGGGCCACCGCCTGGCTGTGCAGCTGGCAGACGCGGGACTCGCTGACGCCCAGCACGGCGCCGATCTCCTTGAGATTGAGATCCTCTTGGTAATACAGGCCGAGCACCAGCTTCTCCCGCTCGGGCAGCGCCTCGATGGCCTTGACCAGCCGCTCCATGTCGCGCCCCTCGGCCAGCTCGGCGAAAGGCGAGGCGTAGTGCCCGACGCTCATGGCATCGACCTCGTCCTCGCCCAGCTCGTCGATGGCCACCAGTTGGCTGCCGTTGCTGTCCAGCAGCAGTTGCCGATAGTCGGCCAGCTCGAGCCCCATGGCCGCGGCGATCTCGCGCTCTTCGGCGGGCCGGCCGAGGCGCTGCTCGAGCCGGCGCAGGGTATCGTCCAGAAGGCGCGCATTGCGCCGTACGCTGCGCGGCACCCAGTCGCGGCTGCGCAGCTCGTCGAGCATGGCACCACGGATGCGCAGGCTGGCGAAGGTGGCGAAAGTGGCCCCCTGGCTGGCGTCGTAACGCGGGAGGGCATCGAGCAGACCGATGGTGCCGGCCTGGATCAGGTCGTCCAGCTCGACACTGGCCGGCAGCCTGGTCTGCAGGTTCAAGGCCTGCCGGCGCACCAGCGGCAGGTACTGCTCAAGCAGGTCGCGCTGTCTGATTTTGCCCTGTGCCGTATACATTCCACTGACCTGGAGCATGACGAAAAACGGCCTGTCCTGTCCGGCGCTGCCGGGGCCGATCCTGGCCGGACGGAGGCTCTCCGGTCGGCATTCTCGCCTTGGGGAAGCGCCCGGAAAGCGTCGAACAGTCGCCGGGGAAACGGGCTATTCCGGGCTTTGGGAAATAGCGGCATAGTCAGCCTAGCGGTATTCGGCGATCAGCTCGATTTCCCGCACCGGCTGCGGTTCGGCGCGGGGCGCCAGGCGAAAGCGGAACTGCAGTGGCTGCCCGGCGTCCAGCCCGGCCAGGGCGGTGCTGCGCCCCCGGCCAGCGGACAGCTCGATGCAGCGCTCCGGGTGGCAGAGCCAGGCCCGGACCGGCGCACCGGCCGCAAGCGCGAAGCGCCAGCGCACCCCGGCCAGGCGTTGCCCCTGGGCAAGCGCCGGCGGCTGCAGGGCATCGGATGCGCTTTCCCGGCCGGGCAGCGCCAGGCGCAGGCTGGCAATCCGCGCCTGCCAGCTGCCCGGTGCGGCCTCTGCATCCAGCGCGAAAGCCGGCAGGGCCAGCAACAGGATGCCCAGAAATCCGCCCGAAATAATTGGCATGAATGCCCTTGCGCCGCTGCCGGCAGGACCGGCCTCCGCTTCGATGCCCTGGCTCATCCCTCATGCCCTTTCGGTCGCTCGGCCAGCAGCAACAGCTCGATCTCGAGGAAAGCGCTCGCGGCCTGGCGCAGGTTGTCGAGCAGCCCAGCGTGCGAGGCGAACCCAGGGTGCAGGACCAGCAGCCGGGCCGGCCCGCCGCCCTCGCGCAACCAGCGCAGGCACAGGTAGGCGCGGCGGAAGCTGTCCGGATCGCCTTCGACCCAGAGGGCCCAGCGCGGCTGCTGGCAGGCCAGGGTATGCAGGTGCGGGCTGTCCTCTTCCAGGGCGACCAGCTGCCAGCGGGCCGGATCGCCGACCCAGGCATGGCCATGGGCCTGCCAGCGTTGCAGGGTCTGGCGCACCCGCTCCAGACGCTGGCGCTGCGAGCCGGGCGGCAGGCCGACCACCATCAGGGTCGGGCGCGGCTCCTCGGGGGTGCCGGACGACAGCGCGGCGACGGGCACCTCCCCGGCGTCCCCCCCATGCTGCTCCGCCCAGCTCCGCAGCCCCGCGGCCTGATCGAGCAGGCCGAACCCGTCCTGATCCTCCGGAGCGGCCATCAGTGAACGCGCTCGCCGCCGAGCTGGCGGAAGGCATCGCCAGCCATCAGAAGATGCAGCAGGGCATCGAGCTGCTGACCGGAACCGCGCAGACGCCGCCCGCTACCCAGACCGGCCAGCCGGGCACGCAGGTCCATCGCCCAGTTCTCCGCGGACTGGTCCAGACGACTGGCACTGGCGGCCAAGGCGGCGGCGAGGAACAGCCGCAGCTCCGCCTGCAGCGCTCCCAGGGCCTCGCCGAGGGCCTGCCAGGCACGCAGGGTCAGCGCCGGCAAGTCATCGCAGGCCAATTGCAGACGCAGCCCCTCCGCCTGCCCGGCGAGCGCCTGGCGGCCCGGCTCCGGCGACCAGGCCAGCCAGTGGCGCTGGCCGAGCGGCTGGCCGCTGTCGCCATCGCGCAGGGTGCCGAACCAGGCCTCTACCGGCCAGAGCATCGGTTCCCCCGAACGGTTGCCGGCGACGCGCAGGCGGACCGGCAGATGCCGCAGCTCCAGCCACCGCGGTCGACCACGGTGGCTCAGCTGCAGACTCTCGTGGGGGGCGGCGATGTCGGCCAGCCGGGCCAGGCTGTGGCGTTCGCCCTGGAAGTCGACCCGGTTGCCGGCTCTGGCCCCACCTACCCAGGGACTACACAGCTGCGCCAGACAGTGCAGAAGCCCGCCCTCCGGGCTGGCCGGCAGAAGATGGCAACGCGCCTTGAGCCGCTCGAAGGCCCAGCCCAGGCGCTGCTCGTACCCGGTCGGCAGCAGATGGGCCAGCCAGGGGCGCACCTGCAGGCGACCCTCCGTGTCCAAGGTCAGCAACGGCATGCTCCAGGTGCCACCCGGCACCGGCTTGCCGCTGCCCCAGAGCAATTGTCGCGCACCGGAGTCGACGGATTCGCCGTCGTACTCCTCCAGCAGCCGTGCCAGCCTCTCCCCCTGCACGCCGGTCGGCAGGGCGGCGAGGCACCAGGCGCGCTCCAGCAGGGTAAAGCCGTCCAGCTCGCGACGCAGGCTCTCGAGCGAGGCAGCCAGAGTCCGGCCCCGGCCGAGCAGGCCGCGGGCCCAGGTGTCGAGACGCCGTCCGGCGCCGTCCAGCCCATCCTCTGGGACGAACGGAGACGGCTGGCTGACCGCCAGCGCCTGTTGCAACAACGGTCGGGCCTCGGCTGGTTGCAGGTCTTCCGGCACCTGTTGACCGGTGGACAGGTAGTTCAACCGCAGGCCGTGGCGCATCAGGATGTCCAGCACCGGGCCGAGCCGCGCGGCCTCGTCGCACTTGCTGACGATGCAGTCCCGCAGCCGGGCGCCGGCGGCCAGGGCGGCCCGCTGGTAGGTACCGACCACCTCCTCCAGGGTATCGCCGTGGCAGGCGGCGTTGAGTAGCAGCATCAGCCGCACCGGGCGGCCGGCGGCGCCGAGCTGATTGATCTGCAGCAGCAGGCGCCGGTCGCGCTGGCTCATGCCGACGGTATCGATGATCACCAGGCGCTTGCCGGCCAGTCCGGCGAGTAGGGGCTCGAGCGGCGCGACGGCGGCCAGCGTGTGAACCTCGACGCCAAGCAGGCGGGCATAGATGCGCAGCTGCTCGTGGGCGCCGATACGGAAGCTGTCGGTGCTGACCAGGGCCACCTGGCTGGCACCGTGGCGCATCACGTAGCGCGCCGCGAGCTTGGCGGCAGTGGTGGTCTTGCCCACCCCGGTGGGGCCGATCAGAGCGATAACTCCGCCGCCATCGAGCAGTTCGGCCTCGTCCTCGAGGACCGGCAGGCGCGCCTCCAGCTGGCGCTCCAGCCAGCCCTGCAGGGCCGGATCGGCGACGGACCCGGCGCCCAGTTCGCCCGGCAAGCCGGCCAGGATTTCGTCGCTCAGGCAGGGACCGAAGCCAGCGCCGAGCAAGCGCTGTCGCAGCTGCCCGCGGCAGCTGCTGGTACCCGCCGGGGCCTGCATCTGCCGGTCGAGCAGCGCGCGCATATCCTGCATCTCGCCGAGCAGACGCTCGCCAAGGGCGGCGAAGTCAAGCGTCGCAGGCGTAGGCGAGCGCCCGGCCTGGGCGGAACTGGCCACCTGACGATAGTCTGCGGGGCCGGCCGGCCTTGTCTGCACGGCGGGAGATACAACAGCGGCGGCCTGGGCGGCCTGCTGCGCCTCCTCGGCCAGAGCGAGGACTTCCACTCCCTCGGCAACAGGACGGTTGGACAGGATCAGGGCATCCTCGCCCAGGACCTCGCGCACCTGGCGCATGGCCTCGCGGCTGTTGGCTGCGACGAAACGTCTGACGCTCATGAATCATTTCCCTCCGATCAGGCTGGTCACGCGTAGAGAGCGGTCGTCGGGCAACTCCACCAGCGACATCACCACCAGCTGGCGCAGACGCCGGCGCAGGAAGCGCGCGAGCAGGGCGCGCAGCCTGTGCGGCACCACCAGCACCGGCGGCTCGCCGTTGGCTTCCTGGCGGGCCAGGGCGGTTTCCGTCTGTTGCATCAGGCTGTCGGCCAGTCCCGGCTCCAGGGCGCCGTTGTTCACCGCCTGCAGGAGCACCTGCTCGAGTTGCAGGTCGAGACCGATGACATGCAGCTCGCTTCTGCTGCCGAACCACTGCTGGGTGATCGCGCGACCCAGCGCCACGCGCACCATGGCGGTCAGCTCCTGGACATCGTTCGCATGGGCGGCGGCGTGCTCGGCCAAGGCATCGAGGATGCTGCGCATGTCGCGGATCGACACCTCTTCCTCCAGCAGGCTCTGCAGGATGCGCTGCAGGGTATTGAGCGGGACCAGCTTGGGCACCACCTCCTCGACCAGGGCCTTGTTCTCGTCGCCAAGCTTGTCCAGCAGGCGCTGCACTTCGCTGCGTCCGAGCAGGTCGGCGGCATGTCGATGCAACAGGTGGTTGAGGTGGGTGGCAGTGACCGTGCCGGCATCGACCACGGTGTAGCCGTAGATCTGCCCGTGCTCGCGCAGGCTCGCATCGATCCAGATTGCTGGCAGGCCGAACGCCGGGTCGGTGGTGGCGACGCCTTCGAGACGGCCGCCGACCTGGCCGGGATCGATTGCCAGCCACTTGCCAGGATGGATCTCGCCGCGGCCGATCTCCACGCCCTTGAGACTGATGACATAGGCATTCGGGCCTAGCCCCAGATTGTCGCGGATGTGCACCACCGGCGGCAGGAAACCGACGTCCTGGGCGAACTTCTTCCGCACGCTCTTGATCCGCGCGAGCAGCTCGCCCTGCTGGCGGTTGTCGACCAGCGGGATCAGCCGATGGCCGACCTCCAGGCCCAGAGTATCGACCAGTTGCACATCGTCCCAGCTGGCTTCCGGGGCCTCCAGCCTGGCCGGCGGCACCTCGTTGACGACCCTCTCCACCAGGCGCTCCTGCTCGCGCCGGCCGAGCCCCCAGCCAAGCCCGGCGAGTAGTACGGTGAACAGCAGGAAGACGAAGTTCGGCATGCCCGGCACCAGGCCGAGCAGGCCGATCACCGCGGCAGCCAGGTAGAGCACCTGCGGGCGGCTGAACAGCTGGCCGACCATCTGCTGGCCGACATCCTGCTCGGTGTTGACCCGCGACACGGTGACGCCCGCGGCGATGGAGATGACCAGTGCGGGGATCTGCGCCACCAGGCCGTCGCCGATGGTCAGCATCACGTAGGTCCGCGCCGCGTCGGCGAAGGCCATGTTGTGCTGCAGCATGCCGATCAGCAGGCCGCCGAGGATGTTCACCATCATGATCACCATGCCGGCCATGGCGTCACCGCGGACGAACTTGCTGGCGCCATCCATGGAGCCGTAGAAATCGGCTTCCTGGCTGACCTCGCGGCGCCGCTGGCGGGCTTCGTCCTCGCCGATCAGGCCGGCGTTCAGGTCAGCATCGATGGCCATCTGCTTGCCCGGCATGGAGTCGAGCATGAAGCGCGCACCCACTTCGGCGATGCGCCCGGCGCCCTTGGTGATGACCATGAAGTTGATGATCACCAGGATCAGGAATACCGCCAGGCCCACCGCGAAGTTGCCGCCGACGAGGAACTCGCCGAAGGCCTCGATCACCTTGCCGGCGGCGCCGGTGCCCTGGTGACCCTCCATCAGCACCACGCGGGTCGAGGCGACGTTCAGCGACAGGCGCAGCAGGGTGGTGAACAGCAGGATCGCCGGAAAGGCGGCGAAATCCAGTGGCTTCTCGGTGAGCATGCTCACCAGCAGGACCATGATCGCCAGGGCGATGTTGAAGGTGAAGAACAGGTCGAGGACGAAGGGCGGCAGCGGCAGAATCATCATCGACAGGATGAGGACGATCAGTACCGGCCCGGCCAGCAGCTTGAAGTCCGCCCGCCCCTGCCAGGAGCCTTGGCCCAGTAGATCGGTCAGTGCTTTCATCGGGTCTGCGATTCCTCAGAGTTGTCCCGCCGGACGCGTTCGTCCATCCCCGTGGGAACCGGCAGATCGCGCGGGGTTTCCGGCATCTCGCCGCCCTCCTCGCGGACCCGCCTGAGGCGGTAGGCCCAGGCCAGTACCTCGGCCACGGCGGTGTACAGTTCGGCCGGGATTTCCCGGTCGAGATCGACGTGGTAGTAGAGCGCCCGTGCCAGGGGCGCGGCCTCCAGCAGCGGCACGCCATGCTCGCTACCCAGTTCGCGGATGCGCGTAGCCACCGCGTCAGTGCCCTTGGCCGCCACCCGCGGCGCGCTCATCTGTCCATCCCGATAGCTCAGCGCGACAGCGAAACGGGTGGGGTTGGTGACGATCACGTCGGCGCTCGGCACCTTGCTCATCATCCGCGAGCGGGCCATGGCCTGCTGCTGCGAGCGGATGCGTCCCTTGACGTGGGGATCGCCTTCCGCCTCCTTGTGCTCCTGGCGCAGATCCTCCTTGCTCATGCGCAGCTTCCTGGCGTGGCTCCACAGCTGGTAGGGCACGTCCAGAAAGATCACCAGGATCAACGCCAGCACGATCAGCCCGCAGGCCAGGGCGATCAGGCGCATGGCATCGGCCAGGGCCTGGTGGATCGGCATGCCGGACAGCGCCATCAGTTCGTCGATGTATTTCCTCAGGAAGAACACCGCGACCCAGCCGACCAGAACGGTCTTGGCAAGCGCCTTGCAGAGCTCGGCCAGCGCCTGGGTCGAGAAGATCCGCTTGAGGCCCTTGAACGGATTGAGCCGAGACAGCTGCGGCTGCAGCGCCTTGACCGAAACCAGCAGGCCGCCGAGCAGCGAAGGCGCGACCAGGGCCATCATCGTCATCAGCAGAAACAGCGGCAGCAGCGCGAACAGCGTGTCTTCGCCGAGACGCCAGAAATGCGCCAGCATGTGGGCGGTGTCGAAGGCCTGGTCGTGCTCGAACAGCAGGGCCTGCTCCATGACCTGCGCGAGCTGGTCGTAGAGCACTCCGCCCATGCCCCACAGCGCCGCCACACCGGTCAGCAGCAGCAGGAAGGTGGTCAGCTCGCGCGAGCGGGCGACCTGCCCCTCTTCCCGGGCTTTCTCGAGACGTCGCGGGCTCGCCGCTTCGGTTTTTTCCTGATCGCTGCTCTCGTCAGCCATGGCCCACCAGTGCGCCGGTGGCGACTCATGCAGATGAACGGTGGCCATTCTGCATGGGCATGCCGAAAGGCCATCACCCGAATAGCACGACGAATTCCGTGCTTATGTCGCGATTGGCACAGGCAATGAAACCCGTCGCCGCCCCCATGCCCGTCGGTAGGGTGGGGAAACGGCCGCAGGCCTTTCCCACCATGAGCGCCGCGGCAGCGGTGGAAAATCGCTGCGCGAGTTTTCCACCCTACAAAGCTGAAGCCAAGGTCGGAGGCAGCGGACCTCAGAAGCCGAGCTGATCGAGCAGATCGTCGACCTGATCCTGGTTGACCACCGCATCGCCCGGCGTGGGCTTGATCTGCGGCCCGTTGAGCAGTTTCCTGTGATCGTCGACCGGCTCCCACTCGGCCTCGGCCAGGCGTTTCAGGACCGTCTGTTCGTTGCCATCGGGAACGCTGTCGATCAGCACCTGGAGCAGCTGATGCTCGATCTCCTGGATCACTTCCATCATCTTCTTGATGACCTGGCCGGTCAGGTCCTGGAAGTCCTGGGCCATCAGGATTTCCAGCAGCTGGCTCTGGGTGGCCTGGGTCTGCCGCGGCACCTCGGCCAGGTAGGCACGGGTATCGGTGACCAGTGCCTTGGCCTGGTCCAGCTCCAGCGGGTCGGCGAACCAGGCCTGCCAGCGCTCGTCCAGTTCCCTGGCGCCCTTGGCCAGCTCGTCCTGGATCGGCTGGGCGCGATCGACGGCGTTCAGCGCCCGATCGGCGGCCTGCTCGGTCATCGCGGCGATGTAGCCGAGACGGTCGCGCGCATCCGGAATCGCCTGGGCTGCCTTCTCGATCTCCTTGTCCAGCCCCAGTTCGCGCATGCTGTCGCGCAACATCCGGGTCAGTTGGCCGATACGCTGGATCAAATCCTCCGGGCTGGCGGTGCAGCCCTCTCCCTTCAGCTCGTTGGCGCACATGGACCTGCCTCCCCCCCTGAATTCATTTGCCCAGTTTCTCGAATATCTTGTTGAGCTTTTCCTCCAGGATCGCGGCGGTGAAAGGCTTGACCACATAGCCATTGGCGCCCGCCTGTGCCGCGGCGATGATGTTCTCCTTCTTCGCCTCGGCAGTCACCATCAGCACCGGCAGGTGCTTGAGCCCGTCGTCGGAGCGAATCTGCTTGAGCATCTCCAGACCATCGAGATTAGGCATGTTCCAATCCGACACCACGAACTCGAAACCGCCCCCGCGCAGCTTGTTCAGCGCATCCTGGCCGTCCTCGGCCTCGTCCACATTGTTGAAACCCAGTTCCTTGAGCAGACTGCGGACGATCCGGCGCATGGTCGGAAAGTCGTCCACCACCAGGATACTCATGTTCTTGTCGGCCATTTATGGTCCCCCTCGCGATCAAGGGCGGGTACATCATCGAAACCCGCCGTGGCATGCAAAACGGGGCGCGAAAAGCGCCCCTCATCATCGACCTGTCAGGCGGTCGCCCCACTCAAAACTCCTCCCACTGCTCTTCGGCGACGGCCGCGGCCGCCCTGCCATGCTCCTTCTCCGGCACCGGCTTCGCCACCGGTCGGGCCTGCATTACCGGCCGCGTGGCACGCGGCTCTCTCCGGGCTTCCCGCTGCGGCGCGCGCTGCTGCTCTGCGTTCAGACGAAACACCGCCACCGCCTCCTCCAGATGCCGCGCCTGCTCCGCCAGCGACGCCGACGCCGCCGACGCCTCCTGCACCAGCGCCGCGTTCTGCTGCGTCACCTCGTCCATCTGCGCAATCGCTGTGTTCACCTGCGCGATGCCCTCGCTCTGCTCGTGCGAGGCCGCGGAAATCTCGTCGACGATGTCGGTCACCCGATGCACCGACCTGACCACCTCCTCCATGGTCTTGCCCGCCTGCTCGACCAGCTGCGAGCCGTCGCCGACCCGCTTGGTGGAAGCCTCGATCAGCGTCTTGATTTCCCGCGCCGCGTCCGCGGAGCGGCCGGCCAGGTTGCGCACCTCCCCCGCCACCACCGCGAAGCCGCGCCCCTGCTCGCCCGCGCGGGCGGCCTCCACCGAGGCGTTGAGGGCGAGGATGTTGGTCTGGAAGGCAATCGAATCGATGACCCCGACGATCCGGGCGATCTGCTGCGAGCTGTCGCTGATCTCGCGCATCGTCTCCACCACCCGGCCGACTACTTCGCGGCCCTGGCCGGCGGTGCTCGAGGCGTCGTTGGCCAGCGCGCTGGCCTGACGCGCGTTGTCGGCGTTCTGCTTCACCGTCGCGGTCAGCTCCTCCATGCTCGCCGCGGTCTCCTCCAGCGACGCCGCCTGCTGCTCGGTGCGCGAGGACAGGTCGGCGTTGCCGCCGGCGATCTGCTGCGAGCCGACCAAAATCGAGCCGCTGCCGGCACGCACGCTGCCGACGATCCTGATCAGGCTCTCCTGCATGTCGCGCAGGGCCGCCATCAACTGGCCGATTTCGTTGCGCGAAACCACCGGGATCGGCTGCGACAGGTCGGCCCGGGCCAGGCGCTGCACATGGCCAGCCGCGTCCACCACCGGCCGGACCACGAAGCCCATCAGCATCGCCCGCAGGGCCAGCAGCAGCAGCAGGGCGACGGCCAGCGAAACTCCACCGATGATGGCGAAAGCAGTGAGGTTGCCGCGATAGTCGGCTAGCTGCTGCGCGCCATGGGCTTCGAGGTAAGCTATGCCGGCGGCCAGGTCCTTGCCGATCTGCGGCCCGCGCTTGAGCATCATGTCCTCTTCGAGCCGGTTGTAGGTTATGGCGTCGCTCTTCGCCCAGGCCTGCAACTGCTGATCGAGAGCATCCAGCGCCTCGGCCAGACTCGCCGCTGCCTTTTCAAGCAGCTTGCGCCCATCCTCCTTGGCGAGCGGAGGCATAGCCTGGAAGTCCGCCAGAGTCTTGCCCGCTTCGGTGATCAGCTCCTGGAGCTCGGCCTGCTGCTTCTGCTGATCCATGGCACCGACCAGCCCGACGAGGCTCATCCTGCCGTAGGCCTCCAGGCGCGCGAAGGCTTTCAGACACAGCATGTCGACCTGATGCAGAAGATCGATTCGGTTGGCGGTCCGGGTCCGGTCTTCGAGCGCCTGATCGCCTATATGGGTGCCTCCGTAGCCCAAACCGGCAACGATGGCCAACAACAACGCGAAACAGCCAAGGGTGGTGGTAACGACCGCCCTGATACTCAGACTACGCAAGAAACCCAGCATGAAAATCTCCTTAGCGGCTGTCGAAACAGCCTGAGAATCAAACCCGCTGCGCCCGCCCGGAGGCAGCCACCTGCTTGAGAACCAGCTCGGCCATGTGCTCGAGCGACACCACTTCGCATGCCCCCCCGAGGGCGATGCCCTCCCGCGGCATGCCGAAAACGACACAACTGGCCTCGTCCTGGGCGAAGGTGAAGGCTCCGGCCTGGCGCATCTCCAGCAGACCCTGGGCACCATCCTTGCCCATGCCGGTAAGCAGTACGCCGATGGCGTTGCGCCCGGCGCTCTCCGCCGCGGAACGGAACAACACGTCCACCGACGGGCGATGGCGATTGACCGGTGGCCCGTCGTCCAGCCGTGCGACGTAGTTGGCGCCGCTGCGCGCCAGCCTCAGGTGCGCGGTGCCCGGCGCGATGTAGGCATGGCCCGGCAGAATCCGCTCGCCGTCCTCGGCTTCCTTGACGGCGATGCTGCACAACCGGTCCAGGCGCTCGGCGAAGGAGCGGGTGAAGCCACCGGGCATGTGCTGGGCGATGAGAATGGCAGGGCTGTTGGCGGGCAGCGGTTCGAGCACGGCGCGAATCGCCTCCGTGCCGCCGGTGGAGGCGCCGATGATTACCAGCTTTTCACTGGAGATGATCGGCGCCTGCAACGCCCTCGCTCGCGGTGTCACACCCGAAGGCGCCTGGCGTGGGCGCGAGCGGGCGGCGGCGCGGATCTTCTCGGCGATCAGCTCGCTGTAGTCGAGCATCCCGTGGCGTATGCCCATCTGCGGCTTGGCGATGAAGTCGAGGGCGCCCAGTTCCAGGGCCCGCAGGGTGACTTCCGAACCGGCCTGGGTCAGGGACGACACCATCAGTACCGGCATGGGCCGCAGACGCATCAGTCGCTCGAGAAAGTCGAGACCGTCCATGCGCGGCATTTCGACGTCGAGGGTCAATACATCCGGGTTATGCAGCTTGATCAGATCGCGGGCGACCAGGGGATCGGCGGCGACAGCCACCACTTCCATGTCCGGTTGCGAGTCGATGATTTCGCTCAAGAGGTCGCGTATCAGCGCCGAGTCATCGACGCACAATACCTTGATCTTGGAACTGTCCATGACGGATCTCCTTTTCAACGACCACGACCGCTGCCGGCAACCCGGCAACCCGGCAACCCGGCAACGGGCAGGACCAGCCGTTCGGTCTGCATGTTTTCTGTATATCGGTTGATTGGCGTCAAACTTTAGACTTGCCGGCGAGCGTATAGACGGTGTGCCCGCGCAGCCTGAAGTCATCGCAGAGGTAGGTGAAGTTTTCCGAATGACCGGTGAACAGCAGGCCATCTTCCTTGATATAGGAAACGAAGCGCTTGAGGATGCGTGTCTGGCTCGGTTTGTCGAAGTAGATCATGATGTTCCGGCAGAAGATCGCATCGAACGGGCCGCTCAGATCCCAGCGCGGTGCGTGCAGGTTGACCTGCCTGAAGTCAATCATGCTCATCAGCTCCGGGCATACCCGGGCCAATCCCTCCTGCCCGCCGCTGCCCTTGAGGAAGAAGCGCTTGACCCGCTGCTCGCCGAGCTCGAGGACCTGCTTGAGCGGATACACGCCGATCCGGGCCTTGGCCAACGCGTCGCTGTCGATATCGCTGGCAATGATCCGCGCCTGGCTGGCCTGCTGCGGCCCCAGCGCCTCGACCAGGGTCATGGCGATCGAGTACGGCTCCTCCCCGGTGGACGCCGCGGCGCACCAGATCCGTACCGGCTCGCGACGGCCAGCCACCTGCTCGGCGAGCAACGGAAAATGGTGCGCCTCGCGGAAGAAGGCCGTCAGGTTGGTGGTCAGTGCATTGGTGAAAGCTTCCCACTCCCGCGCCGCGGGCTGCCGGGCCAGACGCTCCAGGTACTCCGAGAAGTGGCTGATGCCGTGCAGACGCAGGCGCTTGGCCAGGCGGCCGTAGACCATCTCGCGCTTGTTGGCGGCCAGGACGATGCCGGCACGCTGATAGATCAACTGGCAGATGCGCTCGAAATCGGCATCGCTCAGCACCAGATCACGTCCCAGTAGGTCGCCCAATAATGGCGATTCGGGGTTCTGCGGAACACTCAAGATCTTTCTCGCTCCCGGCTCTCGTCGCTCCGCTGCGTGCTGTGACGCTCTCTGCCATCATGCCCGCGCCATGGCGACGGCCCCCGGAAAGGCGCCCTGTTCTCGGCTACCCGGAATACGGAAATCGCACGCTGCACCTCCGTCGCCTGGACCTCCAGGTGCGTAGCCTGCTGCGCCACCGACTCCACCAGGCGAGCATTGTGCTGGGTCACCTCGCCCATCTGCGCGACAGCCTGGCTGGCCTGGCCGATGCCGCTGTTCTGCTCGGCGGAGGCCGAGGCGATCTCCTCCATGATGTCGTTGACCCGGGCGACCGCCGCCACCACACCTTCGATGGTCTGCTCGGCATGCCGCACCAGGTGCTCGCCCTCAGTGATCTGTCGCGACGAATTGTCGATCAGGTTGCGGATTTCACTGGCGGCCTCCGCCGAGCGGCTGGCGAGATTGCGCACCTCGCCGGCCACCACGGCGAAGCCGCGGCCCTGCTCGCCGGCCCGGGCCGCCTCCACCGAGGCGTTCAGAGCAAGAATGTTGGTCTGGAAGGCGATCGAATCGATCACATTGATGATCTCGGTCATCTTGTGCGAGGTTGTGGTAATCGACCCCATGGTATTCACCACCTGCCCCATCACCTGGCCGCTCTCGCGCACGGCCCCTGCTGCCTCCTCGGCCAGTCGACTGGCCTGGCGGGCGTTGGCGGCATTCTGCTCCACGGTGACGGTGAGCTGCTCCATGCCAGCCGCGGTTTCCTGCAAGGAGGCCGCCTGCTGCTCGGTGCGGGAGTGCAGCTCCAGGTTGTCCCTGGCGATCACCTGGGCAGAATTGGTGAAGGTGTCGATGCTGCCATTCACATCCACAGATATGCTCACCAGGCTCTTGCGCATGGTTTCCAGCATCCGCGTCATCTGGCCCATTTCGCCGCTGCCGTAGTCGGACATGCGCACCATGAGATTGCCGGCAGCCAGCTGGGCGATGAAGGCGATGGAACCTTGCAGCGGGCGATCCAGCGTACGGACGGTCAAGCGCGCCAGCAGGGTCAGCCAGATCATTCCCAGGACGACCAGCCCCAGCTGAATCTGCAGCAAAGTTTCCGCCAGCTCCTTGTTCCCACTCTGCAGGCCGAAATAGCCGAGCATGCCGCTGGCCAGGAGCAGCATCCCGCCGGTCGAGACGATCAGCTCCAGCTGCATGGACAGGGAGCCCAGCTGCAAACGCTCGAGAAAGCCACGCCAGCCCCGTCGCACCAGTTTCCCGCGCATCAGCCCAAGGTGGTTGCCGCATCCCTCGCGAATGCTCCGGTAGGCCCGCTCGGCCGTTTCGATTTCCTTGCGCGAAACCTTGGTGCGCACCGAGGTATAACCGACCAGTTGCTCGCCCTCGTAATAGGGCGTGACGTTGGCGCGCACCCAGTAATGGTCGCCGTTCTTGCGCCGATTCTTGACGATGCCATTCCAACCCACGCCTTTGCGGACGGTTTCCCAGAGGTTGGCGAAGGCCACTGGCGGCATGTCCGGATGCCGGACGAGATTATGCGGAGCGCCCATCAGCTCCTCATAAGTAAATCCACTGACCTTGATGAATGCGGGATTGGCATAGGTGATCCGTCCTTCGAGATCGGTCCGCGAAATCAGGAAATCGTCCTCCTGCAATTCATACTCGCGTTGGGTAACGGGCCGATTGTTGCGCATGCGAAATTCTTCCCCCGGTACTGCGAAGCGGTGGGCGGTTCGTTGCCGCTCACTCGTGGGTTGCGTTTAGAAAGGCCGCCAGTCATAGCCGGCCTCGGAAGAGGTCCGACCTTGCCGCAACGTGGTCGGCAGCTCCTGCTCCGCCACCTCGCGTTCGGCGCTCTCGTACTGGCATTGAGCCCAGGACTCGGCAGCCTGCCCCGACTGTGAGGGGCTCGCCTCCAAGGCCGCATCGATGCGGAAACCCTCGACGGCCTCGCGCAGGTGGTGGGCTTCGCCGACCAACTCGTCCGCCGCCTGATTGGTCTCCTGCACTAGGTTGGCGTTCTGCTGGGTCACGGCATCCATCTCCAGCACCGCCTTGTCGACCAGGGCGATGCCGTTACTCTGCTCCCGGGAGGCGGCAGAGATTTCGTCCATGATGTCGGCCACCTTCTGCACCGACTCGACGATCTCCTGCATGGCACTGCCAGCCTGGGCGACCAGCTTGCTGCCCGTGTCGACCTGATCGACTGACGCGGTGATCAGGTCGCGAATCTCCTTCGAAGCCTGCGCACTGCGACTAGCCAGGTTGCGTACCTCCCCTGCCACCACAGCGAAGCCACGCCCCTGCTCGCCGGCGCGAGCGGCCTCCACCGAGGCGTTCAAGGCAAGGATGTTGGTCTGGAAGGCAATCGAATCGATCAGCTTGATGATTTCCGCCACCTTGTGCGAGCTTTCGCTGATCCCGCCCATGGTGCTGACTACCTCGGCGACCAGGGCTCCGCCACGCCTGGCCACCTCGGCGGCACTGTCGGCCAGGGCATTGGCCTGATGGGCGTTGTCGGCGTTCTGGCTGACAGTGGAGGTCAACTGCTCCATGCTCGAAGCGGTGTTTTCCAGCGACGCGGATTGCTGCACCGTGCGGGTCGAAAGGCTGCGGCTGCCTTCGGCGATCTCCTGCGCACCTTCGTGGATCAGGCGGCTGCTGTGGCGGACGGTACCCACGGTCTGCGCCAGACGCTGCTGGATGTTGGCCAGGCCGGCGAACAGCTTGCCGATCTCGTTGGTGCTGTGCACTTCGATCCGCCCGGCCAGATCGCCGGCGGCGATCTGTTCGCAATGCTCCACCACCCGCTGCAGCGGACGAATGACATTGGCCGTGACGCCCCACAGCACGATAACGACGGTCAGTACGGAGACGAGCAGGGCCGCGTAGATGGCCCACTCGATCGCCGTCTCGACCCACTCGAGCTCGTTCTGCGGCATCTGCCTGCCGCCAGCAAGCGTCTGGATCAGCGTCTCCAGGTCACGCAGGAAAGGCAAGCTGTACACCTTGGTCGCATTGGCATGATAGGCAGCGACGTCCGGATAGCGCTTGACCAGCTCCTGCAGCTGCTGACGCAGCCCATTGTCGACCAGATTGGCAAAATGCTTCTTCAGCGCCTGCACCTGCTCGGCATGAACGGAAACCTGCGGCAGGGAGACGAGGTGCTCGACTGACGCCTGCAGTTTTTTCAGATGCCCCTCCAGCGCGACCTTGTCCACCTGATAGGTTGGCGTCAACGAGGCCGTCGCATCGACGGCCTCCTGAGCGGCCGCGACTGCTGCACGCTCGCGTTGCACGGCCTGAGCCAGACGACCCTGCTCGTCGTCCAGCAGTTGGCGTAGCTCCCGCAACCTGGCTTCAATGCCCTGCAGACTGACGACCTGCTGGAAATCCTCCTGCTGCTGCCGATTGAACTCGACGAGCCGGGCCTGGTTGCGCTCGGTGTAGTGAAGCGCATAGAGGCCCAGCGCACTCAAGCCCAGCACCACCACGCTGAAAAACGCCAGCACCAGCATCCAGCTCAGTCGTACCGTCATGTTGTTCAGTAATTTCACCTTGCCCTCCCTCTGCGGAGCTCTCCGCTACAAGTGTCTTGCACTGATGATCTGCCCCGACTGGCTTCAGGCCGACTCGGTCATCTCCACGTCTTGCCAATCGCGCGAGCGCTTGCCGCCGAACCTCTCCCTTCTCTGCGCTTCACCAATGGCGTCGACATGACGGGCATCGATGACGAAGCGCACCACATGCCGATTGAGCTGGATACTCTGGCAGGTCAGGCGCTGAGCAGCCTGGGCACCGTCCTGGACCATGCCGGCATTGCGCTGGGTCATCTGGTCCATCTGCACCACAGCCAGATTGACCTGTTCGATACCGTTGCTCTGCTCGGCGGAGGCTGAGGAAATCTCGCCGATCAACGTGTTGAGCTGGCCGATATCGGCGACCATGTTGCGGATCAGTTCGCCGGTCCGGCTCACCTGCTGGTTGCCCGCCTGCACCTGGCTGCCGGCACCGTCGATCAGCCCCTTGATCTCGCGCGCCGCCTCGGCGCTGCGGCTGGCCAGCTGGCGCACCTCGCCGGCCACCACGGCGAAGCCGCGGCCTTGCTCGCCGGCACGGGCCGCCTCCACCGAGGCGTTGAGGGCCAGGATATTGGTCTGGAAGGCGATCGAGTCGATGGTGTCGACGATCCCGGACATGCGGTTGGCACTGACCTGGATGGCGGCCATGATGTCCACCACCGACTGCATGGCCTCGCCGCCCTTGTGCGCGCTCGCCGCGCAGTTTTCCGCCAGGCTGCTCGCCCGGCCGGCGTGTTCGGCATTCTGCCGCACGGTGGCGGTCAGCTGCTCCATGGTCGAAGCCGTCTCGGCCAGGGCCGCAGCCTGCTGCTCGGTTCGGGCGGCCAGCTCGCCATTGCCGACACCGATCGCCTCGGCCTCGGCCTCGACCTCGCGGACGCTGCTGGCGATGTCGCCAATGACCCTGGCGAGGGCTTCGCGCATGCGATTCATGTTGGCCAGTACGCTGTCGCTGTCGCCGGCGCGCAGCACAGGCACCCTGCTGAGGTCGCCATTGGCGATATGCCTTACCACCTCGACCGCATGACGCGGATCGCCACCGAGATTGCGCATGAGATCACGGATGACCCAGCCCATCACCAGCGAGACGGCTGCGCCGGCGAGCAACAGGCCGAATACCGACTGTAGCAATCGCTGAACGAACAGCTCGTCGATGTCGGCAAGGTAGATGCCGGTTCCGACATACCAGCCCCAGGGTTCGAAGGCACGGATGAGGGAACGCTTGCTCTCTAGCTTGCCACCATTGCTGTGGCGCCAGCGGTAGTCGTAGTACGCGCGGCCATGTCCCCCCTCCACCGCCTTGACGAACTCGACGAACAGGTTGCGGCCATCGGCATCCTTGAAATCAGCCAGCGAGGCCCCCGTGGTGATGGTCGGATTGGCAACCATGCGCAAGTCGGCGTCGAAGACGAAGAAATACCCGCGACCATCGTCGTAGCGCATGCTCTTGATCAGCTCGGTAGCACGGGCCTGGCCATCCTCGCGGCTCATGCCACCGAGCGCGACCTGCGCGGCAACCTCCCCCAACACCGAGAGCGCGATATCGACTTCACTCTCCACCTTGGCCCTGCGCTCGTCGAATATCGCGCCGCGCATGCCCCAAACCTCCAGAATCATCAGTGCCAGCATCGCCAACCAGGCTGCCACCAGGGTGCCCCAGAGCCTCTGGCTCGTCGTCAGATTGCCCATTCATCTCTCCTTGTTCTGCTTTTTTATGGTTATGACTCTCGAGATGCTGCCGCCAGCCCTTCTGTCCAACGAGGGCCTTTTCCGCACTATCGGCAATCTCCAGATGAACTTGAGATGAAACCGGTGCCAATCAGCGCAGCCGACAACCGGTGAGCCGGAGAGGCTCCGTTTCAGGCCACGGTCTTCTCCACCAGCGCCATTTCCTCGCTGGTCAGCAGTTTGTCGATATCGACCAGCACCAGCATGCGCTCACCGATGCTCGCCAGACCGCAGAGGTAGTCGGAAGACAGCGACAGACTGAAGTCGGGCGCCGGCTTGATCTGCTCGGGGGGCAGGCTGATCACATCGGAAACCCCATCGACCACCACGCCGACGATGCGCCCTTCGACGTTGACCACGATGACCACTGTCTGCCCGCCATACTCGACGCGGTCGAGGTGGAACTTGATGCGCAGATCGACGATGGGCACGATCACCCCCCGCAGGTTGGTCACGCCCTTGATGAAGTCCGGGGTATTGGCGATCCGCGTGACATTCTCGTAGCTGCGGATTTCCTGGGCCTTGAGGATATCGATGGCGTACTCCTCGCTGCCCAGCGAGAACACCAGAAATTCGCGGGTATGGGTATCGGCGATGGCAGCCGCCAGATCGGCTTGCTTGAAGGTGGTCATGACAACATCGGCTCCTGTTCGTCGGTTGCGGCCGTACGTTCTTGACGGACGGCGCCCTGTCTACGGTTGAGGCGTTGCAAATCGGCGATGTCGAGAATCAGCGACACGCTGCCATCGCCGAGGATGGTCGCGGCAGAGACGCCCGGCACCTTGCGGTAATTGGTTTCCAGATTCTTCACCACCACCTGCTGCTGGCCGACCAGCTCGTCCACCAGCAGGGCGCAGCGGGTACCCTCGCCCTGGACGATCACGGCGATGCATTCGCTGGGCCGGGTACGTGCACGAGGAATGCCGAAGACCCGGTGCAGCGGTAGCAGCGGCAGGTACTCGTCGCGCACCTTGAGCAGTTGGTCGGCGCCGGCCATCGCGTAGATATCCTCGCTGCGCGGCTGCAGGGACTCGATCACGGCATTCAGCGGCAGGATGAAGATTTCCTCACCGGCACGGATCGACATGCCATCGAGGATCGCCAGGGTCAGCGGCAGGACGATGCGGGTGGTGGTGCCCTGGCCCTGGCGCGAAAGGATCTGCACGTGCCCGCCGAGCGACTGGATGTTGCGCCTGACCACATCCATGCCGACGCCCCGTCCGGAAACGTCGCTGACCACCTCGGCGGTGGAGAAGCCGGGGGCGAAGATCAGTTGCCAGACCTCGTCGTCGCTCATACCGTCGGAAACCGGTAGGCCGTTGCTGCGTGCCTTGGCCAGCAACCTGTCACGGTTGAGGCCAGCGCCGTCGTCGCTGACGTCGATCAGGATGTTGCCGCCCTGATGCTGCGCCGACAGGGTCAGGCGCCCGGTACGCGGCTTGCCCGCGGCCTCGCGCACCTCGGGCGACTCGAGGCCGTGGTCGAGGCTGTTGCGCACCAAGTGGTTCAACGGGTCGACGATGCGCTCCACCAGGCTCTTGTCCAATTCGGTGGACTTGCCGACGGTGACCAGTTCGACCTCCTTGCCCAGTTTGGCCGCCAGGTCGTGCACCTGTCGCGGAAAACGGCTGAACACGAAATCCATCGGCACCATGCGGATGGACATCACCGCCTCCTGCAGGTCGCGGGCATTGCGCTGCAAGAGGGCAATGCCGTTGACCAGTTCGCTGTGCATGGCGCCATCCAGCCGGCCGAGCATCTGGTCGAGCATCGACTGGGTGATCACCAGCTCGCCCACCAGATTGATGATCTGGTCGACCTTGGTCACCGGCACGCGCAGGGTGGTGGACTCGTTACTGGCCGGCGCCTTGCCCGGGGCAGCCGGGCAAGGCTGGGAAGCCGCAGCACCAGGAGCCGGAACCGCGACCACTGTGGCCGGAGCCTGTTTCTCCCCAGCAGGCGGGACAGGCTCGCCTGGCTCAGGCTCGGTACCCTCTTCCTGTACCGCCACCTGCGGAGCCGCGGCGAACGCGTGGATCTCCAGCTGTTCGGGCTCGACCACGAAGCAGAGCACGGCCTCGATGTCATCGGCGCTCTCGCCAGTGGCCAGCTCCACTTCGTAACGCCGGGCATCGCCGGCCTGTCCGAGGATGCTGCCGAAATGCCTGAGCTCCTCGATCAACAGCTCGCGGTCCTTTTCGGCGACGCCGAGCAGAACCACGCTCAACCGCTTGCTCCCCTCCTCACCCGCCGGGTCCTTCGCTGTATCCGGCACGGGCGGCGGGGCCGGCTCGGCGGCTGGAGCCGGGGTCGGAGCCTGGATCGCAACCTCCGCCCCTTGCTTGCCGAGTTCATCCATGGCCATCTGCTGCAAGGTTTGACAGATACGCGCAAATGCCTCGGGGTCAGGTTCGCTGCCGTTGCGATAGGCGGCTAGCTGGTCTTGCAGCATGTCCTTGGTTTCCAGGAAGGTGTCAACGATGTCGCGGCGCAGCTTCAGCTCGCCGCGCCGCAGATGGTCGAGAATGTTCTCGAAGATGTGGGTGGTCCGTTGCAGTACGTCGAAGCCGAACGTGCCGGCGCCTCCCTTGATCGAGTGGGCGGCGCGGAAAATGGCATTGAGCTGCTCCGGATCGGGAGCCTCGATATCCAGCTCCAGCAGATGGCGCTCCATATCTTCCAGTAGTTCTGCGGCCTCCTCGAAAAAGGTGTCGTAGAAATCGGTGATATCCATGTAGGCACCCTGGCAGTGGTTGGTTAAGGCCTGGCCTCTCGGCTGCCGAAGCCGCGGGCGGCATCAGGCGCCGCGACATCGGCGGGCTTTTCGGTTGCGGGCATGACCGGCATAGGGCCGTACTCTCGCTGATCGAGAATCGCATCGGCGATGCGGCTGTCGAGGACGATCACGGCGATGCGCCGGTTGGCGGCATCGTTCGGCCCGGCCCCCTGGAAAGGGATGCGGTCGGACATTCCCGAGGCGCGCAACAGTTTTTCGGAAGCCAGCCCGCCGCCGACCAGCTCGCGCCGGGAGGCATTGGCACGCTCGGCGGACAACTCCCAATTGCTGTATCCCGCCTCGCCTCCGGCATAGGGACGGCTGTCGGTGTGCCCGGTGATCTGGATGCGGTTGGGCAGCTCGTTGAGCATGGGCGCGAGGGTACGCAACAGGGTGCGCATATAGGGAGCGACCCGGGCACTGCCGATCTCGAACATGGGCCGCTGCTCGGTATCCACCAGTTGGATGCGCAGCCCTTCAGGCGTGAGGTCGATGAGGATCTGATCCTTGAGCTCCTTGAGTATCGGATCGACCGTCAATGCTGCCTTGATGCGCCTCTCCAGTTTTTGCAGGCGTGCGCGCTCCTGCTCGTCGACCCGCCGCGACTCCTGGCGCGGGTCGACGCGACTGCGCTCGCCCTCGGCGAAGCTCGGGTCGGGACCACCGCCGGGAATGACGTTCTCGCTGGCCCCCTCACGGTCGCCCCCCATCAGGGCCACCACGAGCGGGGTGCGGAAATATTCAGCGACCGCGGCCCGCTGCTCCTGACCGGCGCCGGCGAGCATCCAGAGCACCAGGAACAGGGCCATCAGCGCCGTCATGAAGTCGGCAAAAGCGATCTTCCAAGCACCACCATGATGGCCATGGGCTGCCTTCTTCTTGCGCCGGATTATGACAGGACGATCATTCATGCACTGTCGGCTCCGGAGCTTTTGCTGTTGCGCACATGCTCCTCGAGCTCTGTGGCGCTGGGGCGCTCGGCGGTATGCAGAGCCTTGCGACCGAACTCGACGGCCAGCTGAGGCGCGTAGCCATTGAGGCTGGCCAGCAGGGTGACGCGCATGCACTGCAGCATCTTCACCGCCTCGCCTACCTGGCGATCGACGCGGCTGGCCAGCGGAGCGACCATCCCATACGCCAGCAGGATGCCCAGGAAGGTGCCGACCAACGCATGGGCAATCATCTGCCCCATCTCGTCCGGGTCGGCATCCGCCATGCTCAGCGCCTTCACCACCCCCATGACGGCGGCCACGATGCCGAAGGCCGGCAGCGCATCGCTGACCTTGTTCATGGCATCGACCGGCAAATGCACCTCATGCTCGAACTCCTCGATCTCATGGATCATCAGTTCGTCGATCTCATGGGGCGAGGTGTTGCCGCTGACCATCAGCCGCAGGTAGTCGGTGAGAAAACCAATGATCATCGGATCCTGCACGACCTTGGGATATGCGGCGAACAATGCGCTGTCGTCCGGGCTGTCGATGTCCTTCTCGATAGCCAGCATGCCGTCACGCCGGGTCTTGCTCAGCAGGTTGAACAGCAATGACATCAGCTCCATGTAGAGCGCCTTATCGTAGCCGTTGGCACGCCTGAGGCGGGAAAAGCTTCCCAGCGTGGCCTTGATGGTCTTGCCATTGTTGGCAGCGATAAAGGCTCCCAGTCCGGCCCCGGCGATGATGAGCAGCTCGAAGGGCTGAAACAGCGGCCCCAGACTGCCGCCGGACAGCGCGTAGCCGCCGAATACCGAGAACATGACAACGATGAGTCCTAGAGCGATCAGCACAGGCGCGTCCTTCCAGAGAGAAGCGGTATCCGGGATATCGGCAGGACGGTGCAATGCTTGAGGGCTTTCCGGAAAACTTTGCCGGCCCCCGCTGTTGCGGGGACCGACAGAACCTGACGAGCTACGAACATGAGGAAGCGGAAGGAGGACCGCCGGCTGGAGTCAGCCCTTGGCGCAGAGCCCCGGCAGCACCGGCTCGTCGACTGCCATCCGCAGCTCGATTTCCCGCCGCTTGCGCGTCTTGCCGGCACGCGAGGGCGGCTGGCAGATGCCACAGACGAAATCCCGAGCCGGCGCATGGGCATGGGCCACGAACGCTCCCCCACAAGAGGTGCAGCGGATCATTTCGAGCATTTCACTCTCGAAGAAACGCACCAGCGTCCAGGCCCGGGTTAAGCCAAGGACGAATTCGGCATCATCCAGACCAACCTGCTCGAGATAGAGACGGAACGCCTTGACGAACGCCTCCATCCGCTCGCAGCCGCAATTCTCCAGCAGGTTGCGATAGATCCCGTAGAACAGCGAGGAATGGATATTTGGCAGCCAGGTGACGAACCAGTCGGTGGAAAAAGGCAGCATGCCCTTCGGCGGCGACACGCCCCGCAACTCCTTGTACAAGCGGATCAGCCGGCCCCGACTGAGATCGGTCTCGGTTTCCAGGACCTGCAGGCGAGCCCCCAGCTCGATCAGCTCGATGGCCAGCTGCACCTGGAGCATTTCGTTGACCAGACTCTTCTCCGTCATCGCTCGGCATTCCCAACCCGCTCCGCCGGTTGATCGGCGGAAACCATCAGCAAGGTCGCATGGAGCCGTGCCAGCCCCGGCTCGCGGGAATTGTTCAGAACCTTCGTCAACTGCCCGGCATCCTCGAAGCCCGGCCGACAGATCAACTGATTGGTACGTGCCAGCTGCATCAGCTGCTTGCCCGATAACCCTGCCAGCAAGTTGGCCATCTCGTCGCTCAGTTTCAAACGAAAAATGGCAGTAGCGCGATCCTTGCGTAACAGCCGCTGCACCAGCAGCAGATAAGTGAGATTCAAATCCTGAATCTCTTCGATGAGGCTATCGGCAACCATTGGCACCCCTGAAACTCCTAACGACAAGCACTCCTGAACGCGGAACGCCCTATGAAGATTTCCGAAAAATCATCGCACTAGAAATGGCTGGCGAGGCAATTGTGAACAGCGTCAAAAAAACCGACGAGCGGAGCGTCATTTTTTGAACTTTATCATGCTGCAGCTGTATCCACCCTATCAGGCCGGGCAAAGTTATCCATGGAAGGCAGGACGCTCTTGCGCCCTCAATCGACAGGCTCACGACGAGCCGCCTCGAGGCCATAGACCCAGACCAGCAGTTCGGCTACCACCTGGTAGAGCTGTGGCGGAATCTGCGCATCCAGTTCCACCTGCATGAGCAGGCCGACCAGTTCCGGCGCGGCATGCACCGGAACGCCCTGACGTTGCGCCTCGGCAACGATGCGCTCGGCCAACTGCCCATATCCCTTGGCCACCACCCGCGGCGCCCCATCCCCCTCGCCATAGGCCAGTGCCAGCGCCTGCCGGCGCCCCCCCTGCGCGTCCTGGCCGCTCCGCTCCTCACTCATCCTCAGTCTCCGCGGCCTGCCGCGCATCGAGGCAGCGCAATTTGAGCTCACCAGGACAGCACTGCCCGATACGTTCCCGCAAGAGCTGGCCGGTACGCGAAAAATAATCGAGCAGGGCCTCCGAAGCGGTGACCATCGTCAACGACAAGGACTGCGCCCCCAGCCAGGCCTCCATTCGCAGCGTACCGTGCCCGGGCAACTCCAGATCCAGCCGCAGGCACCACTCCGACCCCTCCTGCACAGCCGTGCCCCCACCCTTATCCTGTCGAACCGAGTCCTGCCGGTCCGCTTCCGGCGCCTGCACGAGCAGGGACATGAACAAGCCCGGCCAGGCTTCGCCTTCCCAACGCAGGGCCGGATTGACCAGCAACTCCAATTGATGGCGAACCAGGCCTTGCAGTTGCTCCTGTGAAAGCGCCGCCCCGGTCTGAAGAGCCTCCTCGGCACGGATCGAGGAAGGCGCGGCGGGCAGCATCTCGGCCGGCAGCGACTCACTGTCCGCAGCCCCTGGCATGCCAGGCATCGGCACAGGAGGTGGCACGCCGCCACCCGCGCGCGGCGAGGCTGCAACGCCCTCGCCCGGGGGCAGCCAGCCCCCCATCTGCGGCTCGCGCGCCAACGCCTGCAGCGGCAGTTCACCGCGATACCAGCGCGCCAAGTGCGCCTCGTAGAAGAGCCCGCTCTCGCCGATGCTTTGCCTGAGCAGGGCGGCGAGCAGGGTGGCGACAGGAGGGGTGCCGACGGAGGAGAACAAAGGGGTGCCCGGCGTGATCGCCGAGGGTTGCGGCGGGTGTTCGAGGAGCACATCGGCAATGGTGCGCGCCGCCGGGCTGAGCTGGGTCGAGGCGGAAACCGCCCCCGCCGGCCCTGCTGGGGGCGACGGGCGGGGAGCCGCCTCATCGCCACGTTGCGGAGTCTGCAACAGCGGCGACAGCAGCCGGGGACTGCGCGCATCCAGACGGGAATCGCTGTGCACCACACGCGCCGCACCATCCGGGGCGATCGGCTCGACCGGCCGCCCGTCCTGCCTTGCCGCAGGCAGATCGGCCGGTTTGCCCAACACCTGATGCAACAGACTGTCAAGCAGAGGGGTGATCCCGCTCACGGCAAGTCTTTGTCAACGCACTCGGCAGCCTGGTACATCATCGATGCACCCACGGCAGGACGATAGGTACGATTCAGCTCGCGCTGGCGGCGCGAACTCAGGATCAGCCGGCCGAGCTCATCTCGCCGCGTCAGCAGATGCGTACGAATCTCCGCATCCAGCGCGAGAATCTGCTCCAGCAACTCCACCTTGCGCAGCTGCTCCCGGCGATCGAGAGAGGCCCGGACTTCCAGCTGCCGCAGTTTTTCGGCATCGATCAACCCACAGGACTTTTTCTGCAGCAGAGCAGCCCAGTCGCCACGACGGGCCAGCTCCAGCATGCTTTTCGACTGCTGCAGAAGCAGTTCGTAGGACTCGATGAGTTGCCAACCTCCATTCATGATCGGCCTCCCCCTGCCTGGGGGCCGACTTCCCGCCAGGCGGAGCCGATCTGCTCCAGCAGGGCCGAGGCCTCGTCCAGACTGCGCTCGTCGTTGCGCAAGTTGGCCTGCAGCAGCAGCCGCGACACATAGTCGTAGAGCTGCTCCAACCGTCCGGCCAACTCTCCGCCGCGCTCATGGTCCAGAGCGGCCAGCAACCCCTTGTTGACAATATCGATCGCCTTGGAAATGGCCTTGCCCCTCTCCGCGACGTTACCTGCCTGCATGTGCAGCCGGGCCGCCCGGATCGCAGCGTGGGCACCATCGAACAGCATCACGATCAACTGGTGCGGAGAGGCAGACATGACCCCAGTCTCAACCCCCACCCTGGCATAGGCACTGGCCCCGCGCATGACAGCCACGTCAATCCCCCCTCTTGCTTACGAGCTGCCCAGCATCGCGCTCAGGGCGTCGAACTGCTGGGTCAGATAGGTACTGGTCGAGTTCATCTGGGCGACCAGGGTGTCGAGCGCGGAGAACTGCACCCGATAACGCTCGATGGTAGTTTCGATGCTGCTTTCCAGGCGGGCATAACGCTCGTCCAGAGCCTCACTGCGCGATTCGAGCCCCGCAATGGCATTGCTGATGCCCCCCTTGGCGCCCAGGATGTCGGTCAGCGAAGTGTTCAGCTTGGCAGCCAGACCCGGTTCGTCGGCAGTGCCGACGAACAGCGCGCCGAGCGCCGAAACATCGCCTTCGAGCGCCTTGTTCAGTTTGCTGTCGTCGACCTTCAGGGTACCGTCGAGCTGCAGGGAAATGCCCAGATCCGACAGATAGCGATAGGTACCCTCAGTGAGGCCGCTGGTGATCGCCTGGCGCAACCGTCCCTGCACCCCGCGCAGGGTCGAGTCGCCGAGCAGCAGCCCGGCCGCGCCGCTATCGGCATCGAACGCGGTGAGGCTGTCAGTAGTGCTGTCCAGGGAGTTGAAGGCGCTGACGAAGCTGGTGATGGCCGAATTGATCGACGCAGTGTCGCGCTCGACGGTCAGGGTCTGCACATCGCCGGTAGCGGAGAGGGTCAGGGTTACCCCCTGCAGGGCGCCTTCGACCGTATTGCTCTGGCTGCTGATGGGGATGCCGTTGACCGTGAGCAGTGCATCCTTGGCCGCGACGGTTTCCTCAAAGCCGGTCGGATTGGTAGTCGCATCGTAGGGGTTGAGCAACGCGTTTAGCTGATCGCCGGTACCGCTCGCCCCATCGTCGAAGCTCACCGTCATGGCCGCCTCGGTGCCGGTGGCCTTGGCGGTGAACACCAGACGATAGGGGGTGCCGCTGCCGTCGTTGACGATGGAGGCGGTGACACCGCCGCCCGCGGCATTGATCGCGTCGCGAATGCCCTCCAAGGAATTGTTGCCGGCACCCACCTCGATCTCCAGCGGCTCGCCGCCGATTTCGATGGTCAGGGTACCGACGCCCAGGGCCGCCGTCTTGTCGGTCACCCCGCTTGTCGCCAGACTCTGCGCCTGGGCCAGCTGAGTCGCCTGTACCTGGTAGCTGCCCGGCACTGCATCGGCGGTCACCGCCACGCCCACGCCGCTGCCGCTGATGCGGCTGGTCTGTCCCTGGTAGGTGGAGGCCGTGGCGAGCTCCTTGACCGCGCTCTGCAAGCTGGTCAGGGCGCCCTGCAGGCGGCCGAAGGCGGAAATCTTGCTCTCGATGGTGTTCTGCTGCTCGCTGATGGACGTCAGTTTCAGGCGCTCGGCCGACTTGAGCTGATCCAGCAAGCCGGTCAGATCGAGTCCTGAACCAACGCCCAGTGATGAGATGCTAGCCATGTCTGTCCTTCATGTAGCGGCGCGAGCTCCTCCGGAACCGTCAGAGGGCTGCGCGAAAACCGGGATTCGTTTGCGACATAGAGAGTATCGGCCCCACCAAGCCAGACTTTAGCCTCCGCTGTCCGCCTGCCTCAGACCTGCATGTTCATCACATCCTTGTAGGCGGAAACCAGACGGTTGCGCACCTGTACGCCCATCTGGAAGGCGATGCTAGCCTTCTGCATATCGACCATCACATCGTTCAGGGCCACACCCGGATCGCCGGCCTGGAAGGCATCGGCCTTGGAGCTGGCCGCCTGCTGCAGCCGGTCGATGCGACGGATCGCGGCCTGCAACTCGCCGGAGAAGCTCCCCACCGCCAGCCCCTCCTCCAGCTGCGACCCCTTGCCGGCAGCACCGGCGGCTTGACTGGCAAGAATCTGCATCTGCTGCAGGGCGGACTGGATGGCGAACGAACTCATGAGCATGGCCTGAACGAAACAAGGGGGACTGCGCGAATCGGCGGCAAGCCTAACAATCCCGCCTCCCCCGGCAAGCTGGCAATTAGCCATAAAAGCACCGGCTTTTTGGACCTTTAGGCGCCAGCGCACGCCGGAATAATAGTGCTCGCCCAAAACCGTCCCCGCCTCCTGCAGCTCGTCACCCGCGAGCCGCATTACCTGGGAACGCATGCGACACAACCCCGGAACCGGACTCTGCAATGTCTTTCGTACCGCCCCCTTCCATCTGCCGGAGGCACTTGTGACTGTCGCAGCCCAAGGGCTGGGCAGCATTCCAGGCACCCTGCCGGAGCGACCTCTCGCCCCCCGCCTGCTCGCCCAGCTGCACAGCCGGCCACAACTGCCGCTGCTGCTCGCCGGCGCCGCGGTGTTGGCCATCGTCACCGCCCTGCTGCTCTGGGCCCGTCAGCCCGAGTATCGGGTGCTCTATGCCAACCTCAGCGAGGCCGACGGTGGTCGCATCATCGCCGAGCTGGAAAAGCGCGCGATCCCCTATCGCCTAAGCGAGGGCGGCCAGGCGCTGTTGGTGCCGGCCGAACAAATGCACAGCCTGCGCCTGCAGCTGGCCGAACAGGGGCTGCCACAAGGTGGCAACGTCGGTTTCGAACTGCTCGACAGCCAAGCCTTCGGCGTCAGCCAGTTCGCCGAGCAGATCAACTTCCAGCGCGGCCTGGAAGGCGAGTTGGCCCGCTCCATCGAGTCCCTCGGCCCGGTGGCGCGGGCCCGCGTGCACTTGGCGATGGCCAAACAGTCGGTGTTCGTCCGCGAGCGCGAACCGGCCAGGGCATCGGTGGTGCTCAACCTGCAGCCGGGGCGGGAGCTTGGAGACAGCCAGGTCAGCGCCATCGTCCATCTGGTGTCCTCCAGCGTTCCCGGCCTGCCGGTCGATGCGGTGACTGTAATCGACCAGAACGGTCGCCTGCTGTCCCAATCCAGGGATGCCCGCGACCTGGATGGCAGCCAGCTGAGCTATATCGACGAAGTCGAACGCTCCTACCAGCGCCGCATCGAGAACATCCTGGCGCCGATCCTCGGCGCGCAGAACGTCCGCGCCCAGGTAGTGGCACAGATCGACCTCGCCAGCCGCGAACAGACCGCCGAGCGCTACGCGCCGAACCAGCAGCAGGGCGCAGCGGCGATCCGCAGCCAGCAACTGTCGGAAGACCAGGCCGGTCCCGGAGAGCTGGGGCGTGGCGTACCCGGCGCCCTCACCAACAGTCCGCCGAATTCGCCGCCGGCGCCGCCAGCCAGGACGGAGACCGGCGAGGCCGCCGCCCCGAAGGCCGGCGAAGAGGCCGAAAAGGCCGGAAAGGCCGAACCGGCCACCCCCGCGTCCCTGCGCCGCGACAACATGATCAATTACGAGGTCGACCGCAGCGTCGAGCACGTGCAGTACCAGCGCGGCAGCATCCAGCGCCTGTCCGCCGCCGTGGTGGTCAACTACCGCGGCACCGTCAAGGACGACCAGCGGGTCCGCGAGCCCCTGACCCCGGAGGAGCTGGCGCAGATCGACCGCCTGGTGCGCCAGGCCATGGGCTTCTCTGCCAGCCGAGGCGACGAACTGGAAATCATGAACAGCCCGTTTGCCGAAACGGCGGACGGCATCGAAGCTGCGGAGTGGTGGAAGACGCCGGAGTTCTACAACCTGGCCGCGAGCCTGTCGCGCTACCTGCTGGTGGCCTTCATAGCCCTGCTGCTCTGGCTGCTGGTCCTCCGCCCGCTGAAGCGCCGCCATGCCCAGACCCTCGAAGCGCAGGCTGCCGCCAGGGCCGAGGCCCTCGCCGCGGCTCAGCCGGCACTCGCCGGACCGCAGGACGAGGAGGGTCGCGAGCGGCCGGCCACGCACAGTCTGCGGCGCAAATCCTCCATCTACGAACACAACCTGCAGAGCCTGCGCGAAATGGCCAGCGAAGATCCCCGCCTGGTCGCCATGATCATCAGAGGATGGATAAAGAAGAATGACTGACATGAGCGGTGCGCGGCGCAGCGCCATTCTTCTGCTGTCCCTCGACGAGGACAGTGCAGCCGAGGTCTTCAAGTACCTGCCCAACCAGGAAGTGCAGGCAGTCGGCATGGAAATGGCCCGCCTCAGCCAGGTCTCCCACGAAGAGATGCGCCAGGTGCTGGAAGAGTTCATGGACGAAACCGAGCAGTACGCCGCCATCAACATCCAGTCCAGCGAACACATCCGCGCCGTGCTGACCAAGGCGCTCGGCAGCGAACGGGCGGCCAGCCTGATCGATGACATCCTCGAAACCAACAATACCGGCAGCGGCATCGACAAGCTGAACCTGATGGAGGCCTCGACGGTCGCCGAGCTGATCCGCGACGAGCATCCACAGATCATCGCCACCATCCTGGTGCACCTGGATCGCCACCAAGCGGCTGATGTGCTCGAGCTGTTCGACGAGCGCATGCGTAGTGACATCATCCTGCGCATCGCTACCTTCAGCGGCGTGCAGCCCATTGCCCTGCACGAGCTGACCGAAGTGCTCGGTGGCATGCTCGACGGCCAGAACCTCAAACGCAGCAAGATGGGTGGCGTGAGGACCGCGGCGGAAATCCTCAACCTGATGAACTCCGCCCAGGAAGAGCTGGCGATCCAGACGGTGCGGGCGCACAGCGAGGATCTCGCCCAGAAGATCCTCGACGAGATGTTCCTGTTCGAGAACCTGCTGGAGATGGACGACCGCGCCATCCAGCTGATCCTCAACCAGGTGGATAGCAACTCCTTGGTGATCGCCCTCAAGGGCGCCCAGCCAGCGCTGCTCGACAAGTTCCTGGCGAACATGTCGAACCGCGCCGCCCAACTGCTCAGGGAGGACATGGAGGCGCGCGGACCGATCCGCATCTCCCAGGTCGAGACCGAGCAGAAGACCATTCTGCAGATCGTCCGCCGCCTCGCCGACAGCGGCGAGATCGTGATCGGCGGCGGAGAGGACGCCTATGTCTGACCAACCGTCCTGGTCGCGCGAGCCCGAGCAGTGGCGCCCCTGGCTGATGGACGAACTGGACCGCCCGCGCGAGGAACGTCCGGAGCCGCACGACCAGCGCCTCGCGACCCTGCGCCAGCAGGCCGCCAAACGCAACGCCGAGTTCGAGGCCCTGCGCGAACAGGCGCGCCAGGACGCCAGCCGGCAGGGTTACGACGAGGGTTACGACGAGGGCTTCGCCGCCGGCAGGGCCGACGGCTATGCGTACGGCGTGGAGGAAGGCCGGCAGGCCGGCGAACAGGCGCAGCAAGAGCAGACCCGCGAAGCCCTGGAGCCACTGCTCGCGCTGTCCCGGAATTTCGCCCAGGCCCTCGAACAGCTCGACGGCCAGATCGCCGAACATCTGGTCGATCTCGCCCTGGCAACCGCCCGCCAACTGGCCGGCGAGGCCCTCAAGGCCGAGCCGGAGCAGATCCTGCCGATCATCCGCGACCTGCTGCACAGCGAGCCAGCACTCACCGGCCAGCCGCGCCTGTGGCTGAATCCTGCCGACCTGCCGCTGGTCAAGACGCACCTCGGCGGCGAACTGGAGGCAGCTGGCTGGAAACTGCAACCGGACGCCCTGATCACCCGCGGCGGTTGCCGGGCCAGCGGCGCCAGCGGGGAACTCGACGCCACCTGGGAGGCGCGCTGGGCCGGAATCGCCCGGCAGGTACGCAAGCGCCAGAGCGCTGCGACGGTCGAAGAAGAGGCCGTCGGGCCATGAGCACCGACCTCCACCGGCAGCGCTGGTCCCAGGCCCTGGAGGGCCTGCGCCGGCGCATCGAGGAGGTTCCGCCGTACCGCCGTAGCGGATGCATCGTGCGCGCTACCGGCATGGTGCTGGAGGCCGTCGGCCTGCACGTTCCGCTGGGCGGTGTCTGCCGCATCGAGCTGGCCGCCCAGGCGCCCGGCGCCGAACGGCAGGCGGAGGCCGAGGTGGTCGGCTTCTCCGGCGAGCGGCTGTTCCTCATGCCGCTGGAGGAACTCAGCGGTCTGCAGCCCGGTGCCCGCGTCTTTCCCCTCTGCGAGGGCGGCGACAGCTCCGGCGCACGGCGCTTCCCACTGGGCGAGCGCCTGCTCGGCCGGGTCGTCGACAGCAGCGGCCAGCCGCTGGACGGCAAGGGCCCGCTCGACGATGCCCGCCATGCCAGCCTGCACAGCGCGCCGCTGAACCCGCTCAAGCGCGCGCCCATCGATCGCCAGATCGATGTCGGCATCCGCGCCATCAACGGCTTGCTCAGCGTCGGCCGCGGCCAGCGCATGGGCCTGTTCGCCGGCTCCGGGGTCGGCAAGTCGGTGCTGCTCGGCATGATGGCGCGCTACACCTGCGCCGATGTCATCGTGGTTGGCCTGATTGGCGAGCGCGGCCGTGAGGTCCAGGACTTCATCGACAACATCCTCGGCGCGGAAGGTCTGCGCCGCTCAGTGGTGGTCGCCGCCCCGGCCGACACCTCGCCGCTACGGCGCCTGCACGGCGCCGCCTACACCACCCGCCTGGCCGAGGACTTCCGCGATGCTGGCCACGATGTGCTGCTGATCATGGACTCGCTGACCCGCTACGCCATGGCCCAGCGCGAGATCGCCCTGGCCATCGGCGAACCGCCGGCGACCAAGGGCTATCCGCCATCGGTGTTCGCCAAGCTGCCGAAACTGGTCGAGCGTACCGGCAACGGTCCACGCGGCGGTGGCTCGATCACCGCGTTCTATACCGTACTCACCGAAGGCGACGACCAGCAGGACCCGATCGCCGACTCGGCGCGGGCCATCCTCGACGGCCATATCGTGCTGTCCCGCAGCCTGGCGGAAAGCGGCCATTACCCGGCCATCGACATCGAGGCCTCGATCAGCCGGGCGATGACCGCCATCGTCGAGAGCGGGCAGCAGCGCAAGGCCCAGCACTTCAAGCAGTTGCTCTCGAAATACCAGCGCAACCGCGACCTCATCAGCGTCGGCGCCTACGCCGCCGGCCACGATCCGCAGCTGGACCGTGCGGTGCAGTTGCACCCGCAGCTCGAGCGCTTCCTCCAGCAGCGCATCGACGAACGCGCCGGCGTCGAGGAGACGCTGCAGATGCTCAACACAGTGATTCCCAACCCATGACGCCATGCGCGCAAGGCAGGTGACTCGGCATGTCCACGACCAGCGCCCTTGATACCCTCATCGACCTGACCCGGGAAGCCTTGGAGACCGCCGGCCGAACCCTGGCCGACCACCGCCGCACCCAGCAGCAGGCGCAGGCGCAGATGAACACCCTCGAGCAGTATCGCCAGGAATACCGTCTGGGCCTGCAGCAGGCCATGCAGAACGGCATCGCCCCCGCCAGCCTGCACAACTACCGGGCCTTCCTGGCCTCGCTGGACGGTGCCATCGAGCGCGCCGGGCAGACGCTCGCCACCCAGCAGCAGCACGTCAACCACAGCCAGCGCCACTGGCAGGAGCAGCGCCGCAAGCTGAACTCCTACGACACCCTGGTCGAGCGCCGGGCCTTGCTCGGCCAGCTGCGCGAGAGCCGCGCCGAGCAGCGCCGCAGCGACGAGACCAGCACCCAACTATGCCAGCACCGCGACAGTTCGGCCGACAGCAGCCTGTAAGAGGTCTTCATGGATATCATCGCCCTGCCAGCCAGCCCCCCGTCCGGCGCCGCAGCGTCCGCGACGCCGCCCCCCCCTCCTTCCAGCGACACCAACGGCTTCGCCCGCAGCCTCGACCAGGCGGCCGGCCGCCAAGTGCACGCCGAAGCCTCCACCCCGGAGGCTCGAACCGTCCGCACTGCCGCCGCGGAAATGCCAACCGCTCCGGCCGGTACTCCACTGCCGCTCGCCACGCCCAGTCTGCCGGGCCTGTCCCTTGCTCGCTCGACAGGCAGCCTGAGCGGCCAGGAAGAAAAAACGGACAACCCGCAAGCGAACGAAACCTCCAAGGCGCCCCCGACCGATCTGGCCGGCATGCTCCTGCCGGGTGCGCCCATCCCGACTCTGCCAGCGGTGTCCCTTGCCGTCCCCGGCAGTCCTGAGGCCGGCACCCCCGACAATCTGCAGCGCATCCGCTCGCGTCTACAGGCGATCGAAAGCGCCGGACAACTGGCCGTCCCTGATCCCACCGGTCAGGCCCAGGCATTGCCGGCAACCGCCGCGGACGCAGCGGGCAATCCAGCCACCACGACAGACCAGTCAGCACAGTCCGCCATACCCCCGCTCCAGATCGCGAGCGGTGCCGCGACTATCGCTGCGCCCGCGGCAGGGCCGGCGGCGAACGCCGGGCAGCCGCTCCACCAGACGGCCCCCGACGGCGCCGAACAGACCGAGCCCACAGCGTCAATCCCGCCGGCAGGCACCGGGCAGCCGGAGTTCGCTGGCAACGAACGGGCGAGCTATACGCTGCCACCTTCCGAGACTGTCCAGACAGGCGACAGCCTCCCGGACAGCATCGAGGGCTTGCCGGGCAACGGCGGCCCGCTCCCGCTCACTACCCACAGCCCGTCCGCTGGCGGCTTCGCGATGGGGGGCAGCTCCGCTGCCGCCAACCTGACCGCACCGCTGGCCAGTCCTGAGTGGCAGCGTGGACTCGGCCAGCAACTGCTCAACCTGCAGCAGCGCGGCGAGCAGGAGATCGAACTGCATCTGCATCCGGCCGAACTCGGCCCCCTGTCGATCAGCCTCAAGCTGGGGGAATCCACTGCCCAGGCGCAGTTCCTTTCCGCCCATCCGCAGGTGCGGGCCGCCGTCGAACAGGCCATCCCGCAATTGCGCGAGGCGCTCGCCGAGCAGGGCATAACCCTCGGCGAAGCCTCGGTGGGCGAGCAACAACAGCAGCCACGAGGTGGGCAGGAAACGCCGAACGGACGCAGCGGCGGCTGGCAGCTGGGCAGTGCCGATGAAGGCAGCCGGCTTGAGGCAAACACTCCGCCCGTCGCCCGCACCAACGGAGGCATCGACCTTTACGCCTGAACCGGCCGGACCTGCCCGGTCAGATCCGTCTGGCCAGGCAAAACCGGAAGATACGCGCGATACCGGGGTCTTATCGCCCCTTCGGAGCTTAGGGCCTGTCGTCATACTTTTCTTCCCTGCGCTTGAGCAGACATCTCCTCCCACAGGGCACACGTCATGAGCAATACCCGTACCGCAGACGCCAGGAAAACCCCATGGCTGCTGGTCATTCTTCTGGTTCTCGTCGCTGCGGCCGGCAGCGCGGCGGGCATGTATTTCCTTATGGGCAAGGGGAACACTGGTGCCGATGAGGCCGTCGAGGCGGAACCGATCCTGGCGCCGATCTTCGTCCCGGTCGCGCCCTTCACCATCAACCTGCGCGGCGAGCAGCACGAGGAGCGCCTGCTGTACGTCGGCCTATCCCTGCAGGTGGCGGACAAGGCCTCCGAAGACTTCCTCAAGCAGTACATGCCCCAAGTGCGCAGCCGTCTGCTGAAGCTCTTCACCGCCCAGACCGCCGCAGAGCTGTTGACGCCCAACGGCAAGGAAGCGCTCTCCGCGAGGATCCTCGATCAGTTGCAAACGCCCATGACGACGCCGCAGCCGGCCCTGAAGCTGAACGACGTGCTCTATACCGACTTCATCGTGCAATAACACCATGGCCCAAGACGACCTGCTCTCCCAGGAAGAGATCGACGCGCTGCTCAAGGGGGTCAGCGGCGAGGAAGACACCTCGCCCAGCGAGCCCTCCGGCGAACAGCGCATCCGTCCCTACAATCCGGCGACCCAGCACCGGGTGATCCGCGAGCGTCTGCACGCGCTGGACATCATCAATGAGCGCTTCGCCCGCTACTTTCGCATGAGCCTGTTCAACCTGATCCGGCGCAGCGCCGACATCACCGTCGACAGCGTGCGCTATCAGAGTTACAGCGAGTTCGCGCGTAACGTGCCGGTGCCGACCAACATCAACCTGCTGGCCATGAAACCCCTGCGCGGCACGGCTCTGGTGGTCTTTCCACCCAACCTGGTATTCATGGTGGTGGACAACCTGTTCGGCGGCGACGGCCGCTTTCTCACCAAGTCCGAGGGGCGCGAATTCACCCATACCGAGCAGCGCATCATCCGCCGCCTGCTGGGGCTGGCGGTGGAGGCCTACCAGAGCGCCTGGAAGTCGGTGTACCCGCTGGAGATCGACTACCTGCGCTCGGAGATGCAGGCCAAGTTCGCCAACATCACCAGCTCACCCAACGAGATCGTGATCAACACCACCTTCCATCTGGAGGTCGGCAACCTGGCCAGCGACTTCAACATCGTCATGCCCTACCTGATGATCGAACCGCTGCGCAGTCTGCTCAACGGTCCGCTGACCGACAGCCATCCGGACGAGGACCGCCTGTGGGGCAAGCGCATGGCGACCGAACTGAAGCAGTCGCAGGTCGAGCTGATCGCCGACTTCGCCAGCATCGATACCCGCATCGCCCAGGTGATGGCGCTCAAGGTCGGCGACATCCTGCCCATCGAGCTGCCGGAAAGGGTCACCGCCCGAGTCGACGGCGTACCGGTTATGCGCTGCGAGTACGGCAACCAGAACGGCCTGCGCGCCCTGCTCGTCAAGGAGCTGATCGACCACTCGTCCGCGGCCGCCAGCACGACGACCGACCGATTCGTCAAAGGCCCCCTGCCCGCCGCCAAGGAATCCGAACAATGACTGATCTGAACAAACCCGACCTGAACACCCTGGAGGACGACTGGGCCAGCGCCATGGCCGAGCAGGCCGATCCCGCGGCTGGCGAGGATCCCTGGGCCGCTGCCCTCGCCGAACAGGCTGCCACCGCCCCTGCCCCCAGCCCGCAGAGCGCAGGCGAGAGCGTGTTCAAGCCGATCGCCAAGGCCCCCGCCGGCGGCGCCATGCGCGATCTGGAAATGATCATGGACATCCCGGTCAAGCTCAGCGTCGAGCTCGGCCGCACGCGCATCACCATCAAGCAGCTGCTGGAGCTGGCCCAGGGCTCGGTGGTGGAGCTGGAAGGCCTGGCCGGCGAACCGATGGACATCCTGATCAATGGCTACCTGATCGCCCAGGGCGAGGTGGTGGTGGTGGACGACAAGTACGGCATCCGCATCACTGAAATTGTCACGCCCTCCGAGCGGGTGCAGAAACTCAACCGATGAGCACCGCCAGCCTCACCGGCCCGACCGGCACCGACAACCTGCTGGGCTTCGCCGCCCTGGGCAAGACCGCCCTGGCCCTGGCCCTGGTGATGGGCCTGATCGTCCTCTGCAGCTGGCTGCTGCGCCGTATCGGCCCGGCCCGGCCATGGCCCGGCCAACACCTGCGGGTGATCGGCAGCACCCTGCTCGGGCAACGGGAACGGCTGGTGATCGTCGAGGTGCAGGACACCTGGCTGGTGCTCGGCGTCACTGCCGGTCAGATCAGCAAGCTGCACGAGCTGCCGGCGCCCCCGGCAGCGCCGACCGATACGCCCAGCGTGGCCGGCGACACTTTCGCCGAGCGCTTCGCCGGCGTCATCAGGCAGCGCCTGGGTGGACGCAATGCGGAGCAGCCGGAGCGACCATGAGCCTGCCCGCCCTGCGCCTGAGCGTCGTCGCGCTCGCCCTGGCCCTCCTGCCGGACATCGTGCTGGGCCAGACCCTGCCCGCCCTCACCAGCCAGCCGCTGGCGGATGGCGGCCAGCAATGGTCGCTGAGCCTGCAGACCCTGTTGCTGCTCAGCTCCATGGCCTTTCTCCCAGCCCTGCTGCTGATGATGACCGGCTTCACCCGCATCATCATCGTCCTCGGCCTGCTGCGCACCGCCATCGGCACCCCGGCGGCACCGCCCAACCAGGTGCTGCTCGGCCTGGCGCTGTTCCTCACCTTTTTCGTCATGTCGCCGGTGCTGGAGCGGACCTACCAGAGCGCCTGGCTACCCTTCTCCCGCGACGAGATCAATTTCGAGCAGCTCCTCGACACCGGCAGCCAGCCCTTCCGCCAGTTCATGCTGGCGCAGACCCGCCAGGGCGATCTGGCCCTGTTCACCCGTCTGGCCGGGATCGACGAACTCGAAGGACCGGAGCAGGTGCCCATTCGGGTGCTGATGCCGGCCTTCGTCACCAGCGAACTCAAGACCGCCTTCCAGATCGGCTTCACCCTCTTCATCCCCTTCCTGATCATCGATCTGGTGGTGGCCAGTGTGCTGATGGCGCTGGGCATGATGATGGTGCCGCCGGCGACCATCTCACTGCCCTTCAAGCTGATGCTGTTCGTACTCGTCGATGGCTGGCAACTGCTGATCGGCTCGCTGGCGCAGAGCTTCCACCTGTAACCTTCCCCTGAGAGGTACCGCACGATGACGCCTGAAATGGTCATGGACCTGGCCCACCAGGGCATGCGTGTCACCCTGTTCCTCGCCGCGCCGCTGCTGCTAGCCGCACTGCTGATTGGCCTTTTGGTCAGCCTTTTCCAGGCAGCCACCCAGATCAACGAGATGACCCTTTCGTTCATTCCGAAGATCCTCGGCGTATTCGCCATGCTGGTACTGGCCGGCCCGCTGATGATTCAGCTGATCTGCGACTTCACCCGGGAACTGTTCACGAACCTGCCCGGCATGCTCGGCTGAGCCGTGGTCGAGGTCGACTACGCGCAACTGCAGCTATGGCTGGTCAGCTTCTTCTGGCCGCTCTGCCGGATCGGCGCCTTTCTGCTGGTCGCCCCGCTGCTCGGCCACACCAGCGTTCCCGCCCGTGTGAAGATCGCTCTGGCGGTATTGCTGAGCGTGCTGCTGAGTCCCAGTCTGCCGCCGCTGCCAACGGTGCCGGTGTTCTCCTGGGCGGGCCTGGGCATCATGGTCGAGCAGATGCTGATCGGCCTTGCTATCGGCATGGTCATGCGCGTCACCCTCGCCGCGACCCAAACGGCCGGCGACATCATCGGCCTGCAGATGGGCCTGGCGTTCGCCACCTTCTTCTCCCCGGACACCGGCACCAACAGCATGGTCCTCTCGCGCCTGCTGTACATGATCGCGCTGCTGATGTTCCTTGCCTTCGACGGCCATCTGCTGGAGCTCGAGCTGCTCGCCGGCACCTTCAGCAGCCTGCCGATCGGCCTGCTGCGCCTCGATCCGGCCGCCTGGGAGATGCTCGCCCGCTACGGCGGCAGCATCTTCGTCTCCGGACTTCTGCTGGCCCTCCCGCTGGTGGCTTCGCTGCTGATCATCAACCTGGCGATGGGCATCCTCAACCGCTCGGCGCCGCAGCTGACGGTATTCTCAGTGGGCTTCCCGCTGTCGCTGAGCGTCGGCCTGGCGCTGCTGACCGTGCTGATGACCGATAGGGGAGGCTTTCTCGAAGGGCTGTTTCGCAGTGGTCTGGAATTTCTTGCACGGCTGATCGCCAGCCTGGCAGTGCCGGAAGCCTGAGGCGAGTAGCTGACTCGCCTCAGTTCCCGCTCCCGGGTGCGCTGCCTCAGAGCAGCTTGAACAGCGACAGCTGCTGGATGTCGACGAAGGCCTTCTGCGCCGCCTGCAGCCCCACCTGGCGCAGGCTGTATTCGGAAATGGCCGCGTTGTAGTCCAGGTCGATCAGATCGGACAGGGTCTGCTCGTAGTTCAGCATGCGGTTGCCGCCCACCGTGTCGAGTACGTCCAGCTCGTTCAGACGGGCGCCCACCGAAGCGCGGGTGGTCAGCACGTTGTCCAGGGCATTGTCCAGCTCGCGGCTGGAAGTGGACAGGGTGTTCCGTAGGCGTGCCCGATCGGCGTCGGTCTGCACCGGCGTATTCAACGCATCGAGCATGTTCTTGAGGGTGCGGAACAGGTCGGGATCGGCCTCATCAGCGGCGCTCACGGCGATCGAGTCGCCGTCCGCCGGCATGCCCTCCAGGGTCAGGGACAGGCCGTTGACACTGAGGCTCATGCCCGAGGAATAGCCCCCTTGGTCAACGCCATCGATGCGATAGTGAGTCTCGCCGGCCACGGCTACGAAATCGATGGTGAAGCCGATGCCGAAGTTCGCATCCCCCGCACTCAGCACGCTGGGCCCGGTAAAGGTAGCGCTGCCGGTGTTCCCCTCGGCGGCATGAGCCAGATATCCGGCGGAGCTATGCACGGTCTGGAAGATCTGCTTGCCGTTGTCGGCGCTGGGCATGAGTCGCGAAGCGTCCACCCGCTGGGTCACCACGCCCTCGTCGCCCTGGTAGGAGACGCTGCCGGTGAGGTTGTCCTTGACGAACGGCGGACTGCTGTCCTGGTAGCCGCCAAACAGATAGCGCCCATTGCCGTCGGTGGCATTGGCCTGGCCGAGCAGGGCCGCGTAGATGCCGTTAAGCTCGCTGGCCAGGGAGGAGCGGTCGGCGTCGCTGAGCGTACCGTTGCCGGCCTGCACCAACAGGGTCTTGGCACTGACGATGGCGTCGCCGATGGAGTCCAGCACGCTCTCTTCCTGAGAGAGGGCGTTGCGGGTGCTGATCCGGGCGTCGGTATATTGCTGGTTGACCGCCGCCGACTGGGCGACGCCGACCGCCTGCGAGGCGGCCTGGGGATCGTCGGAGGGATTGATTACCCGGCGGCCGCTGGCAATCTGCTGGCCAACCTTGAGGTACTCGCTCTGCTGACGGACCATCGAGCTCAGGCTCTGCTCGAACATGGTGACGGTGCTGATGCGCATGCTTGGCTATCCTCCGGGATCAGGCGTCGAGGCCGAGCAGGGTGTCGAGTACGGTCGCCCCCACCTCGATGACCTTGGCGCTGGCCTGGTAATACTGCTGGTAACGGATCAGGTTGGCCGCTTCCTCGTCCAGGTTGACCCCGGATTCCGACTGCTGCAGGGCACGCAGCTGCTGGGTGAGCCCCTTCTGCGCGGCCAGGTTGACCTGCACCACGTTGGCCCGGTTGCCGACATCGCCGACTATCGCCGCATAGCCCTGGCTGAGGGTAGCGATGCCGCCGACCAGCGCCTTGCTCTGCAGGTTCTGCAGGGCCAGGGCGTTGCGGTTGTCGCCGCTGCCGGTACCGTCGGCGGCCTGGCCGGCAGCTATCAGCGAGGTGTCCTGGATGACGTTATCCAGCTGGCCGGCGGCGCGGCGGGTCGGCTGGATGAGGAAGCGGTCGCCATCGGCCGGGGTGCCGTTGACCGCCACGCTCATGCCGCCGAACTCGAGAGTGGTAGCGGCGGCTGCGAAGGCGAGGGTTTCGCCGGTGTCGCGGTGGGTCACGGTATAGCCGTCGGCCGCCGAGAATTTCACATCGTAATCGCTGGCGGTCAGCCCGCTCAGATCCTCGGAGAAAGTCGCCTCCAGGTAGGCGGCACTGGCATTGTTGGCATTACTGTAGACGGTCGGCTCGCCGATGGAGAAAAAATCCTGGCCAGGATCGCCATTGAGATCGACACCCTCGGCGTGCTGGGCGTTGAAGCCCTGCGCCAGGGACACGGCGAGCTGGCCGAGCTGATTCTGGGTCTTGTCCAGGGTTTCCCTGCGGAAGGTCATCAGCCCTCCCAGTTCGCCACCCTTGAAGGTGGTTTCGGCGAATTCGCGCAGGTTGCCGGCGCCGTCCTGATAACCGACCACAGTGCGCGTCGGATCGGCGGACGAAGCCATGGTCTCCAGGGCGAAGCTGCGGGTGCCGGCAACCAGGGCCTGGCCGTTGCCGATACTGATGTTGTAGCTGCCGCCGTCCTGGATGGTCAGGTCCACGTCGACCATCGTGCTCAGCTCGGCGACCAGTTGGTCTCGCTGGTCCAGCAGGCTGTTCGGTGCCGTGCCGGTCTTGGCCTTGGCCAAGCTGATCTCGCGGTTGAGCATGCCGATCTGCTCGGCCGTGTTGTTGATCTGGAAGACCACGTCCTTGATCTGCCCGTTGACGCCCCGCTGCATATCCTCCAGATAGCTGTCGAAGGCCCGGAACTGCGCGGTCAGGGTGTCGGCCGTGCCGATCAGTCCCTGGCGGGCGGCCGGGTCGGAGGGCGACGAGGCGAGATCCTGCAGGGAGGAAAAGAAGCTCTGCAACAGGGGCGCCAATCCCGCCTCGCTATCGGCCAGCAGGTTGTCGATCTGGGTGATCTGGGTCTCGTAGGTATCCAGCGCACTGGAGTTGCTGGTAGCTTGGTTGAGCTGGCTGGCGACGAATTGGCTGAACTGGCGCTGCACGCCATTGACCTGCACACCATTGCCCACGCCACTCTCGCCTAGCAGGGTGGTCTGGCGGTTGTAGCCGTCCGTGTAGACGTTGGTGATGTTGTTCGAGGTGGTGCTCAATGCCATCTGGGCGGCATTCAGACCACTGATGCCGATGGAGAAAATGCTCATGAAACCTTCCCTTTCGCAGCTTGTTTCAGGTTATCGGCTGCTGTGACGAAGACTTGAGGCGGGCGCACCCGCCACGTCCCGGGTGGCCCTTCGGGGGCTATCCTGTGCTCAGTCCCGAGCCCCCGCCGCCTGCCCCATGTCCGCCGCGTCCAGGCGAGCGATCTCGTGCGTCTGACCGAGCGGGCCGAGGGTAGCCATTACCGCGATCAGCTTGTCGGCGTAGGCCGGATCGGTGGCGTAGCCGGCCTGCTGCAGCGCCTGAGCAGCCTGACTGGCGTCCTGCGCGGCCACCACCCCGGCGTAGCGGGGATTGTTGCCGATCAGGCGGGCGTAGTCGGCCATGGCGGCCTCAAAGGACGGATAGGCACGGAACCGCTCCACCCGCTTCTGTGCCTGGCCGTCGGCATACTCGGTGGTCAGCACGTCGACAGTCGCTCCGCGCCAGTGAGTGCCAGCCTTGATGCCGAACAGATTGTGGCTGTCGCCGCCGTTGGCCGTGGTGATCTGCCGCCGCCCCCAGCCGGTTTCCAGGGCCGCCTGGGCGAGGATCAGCCCGGCGGGCACGCCGCTGGCGCGGCTGGCACGCTGCGCCGGCGCCTGCAGGCGGGCGAGGAAGTCCGTCACATGTGCCGGACGCTCCACCACGACACCCAGCGGGGTCCGCGACTCCACCGTTCGCTCGCCCTCGGCCTGCGCGCCAGGCGAAAGCGCCACGCTGCCGTACAGCGGTCGCGGCGTGCCTCGCGGGATACCGGCCAGCAGATCCTCCTCCCTGGCGTTATCCTTGGCGCCTGTCGCCTGGCCGGTCCCGCGCAGCTGGCCAGCCAACTGCTCGGCCAGTCCCAGGCCATGTCCGGCCAGATGCTGCGCCCACTGCTGGTCCAGCAGCTCGGTATACAACCGCGTCTGTGCGCTGTCGAATAGGCCCGATTGCGGGCTAGCCTCGCGCATGCTTTTCAGCATTGCCTGCAGGAACAGCGCCTCGAACTGCTTGCTCACCTCGCGCAGTGCGGCCGGCGAGTCCTCGCGGGCGGTGTGCTTGAGGCGCTGCAGCCCCTGCAGGTCGAGGGCGAAACGCTCGCCGAGCGCGGCCACGCCCATCAGATGATCTCCAGTTCGGCGCGCAGGGAGCCGGCGGCCTTCAGCGCCTCGAGGATCGACATCAGATCCTGGGGCGTGGCGCCCAGGGCGTTGAGCGCCTTGACCACATCCATCAGATCGGCGCTGCCCTCGACCAAATGCAGGGCGCCGCCCTGCTGCTCGATGGAAATCTCGCTGTTCGGCGCCACCACCGTCCGCCCCCGGCTGAACGGCTCCGGCTGGGATACCCGGTTGTCGGTGTCGATGACGATCGACAGGTTGCCGTGCGCCACGGCCGCCCGGTGCAGCTTGACCGTGCCGTTGAGCACCACGGCGCCGGTGCGCGAGTTGACGATCACCTTGGGCCGTTCCGAGATCGGCATGACCTGGACGCCCTCCACCCGCGCCATGAAGTTGACCCGCTCGTTCGGCGACGACGGCCCCTGCAGGCGGATCAGGCCGCCGTCCCGGGCGCTGGCCACGGTACGGCCGAATTCGTTGTTGATGGCGAGCACCACCCGCCGGGCAGTGGCGAAGTCGGGATAGCGCAGATACAGATCGAGCTCGCCCCTGGCATTGCCGAGCTCAAGCGGCACCTCGCGCTCGACCAGCGCGCCGCGGGCGATCCGTCCGCCGGCCTGCTGGTTGATCTGTACGCTGCTGCCGTTGGCCTGAGCGCCGACCCCGCCCACCAGCAGGTTGCCCTGGGCCAGGGCGTAGGTTTCCCCATCCATCCCCTTGAGCGGCGTCATCAGCAGGGTGCCGCCGCGCAGGCTACGGGCATTGCCGATGGAGGAAACAACGACGTCGACCTGCTGGCCGGGGCGGGCGAACGGCGGCAGGTTGGCGGTCACCATCACCGCCGCGACGTTGCGCATCTGCATGTTGCTGCCGGAGGGCACGGTGATTCCTAGCTGCGACAGCATGTTGGTCAGCCCCTGTTCGGTGAAGGGCGTCTGGGTGGTCTGATCGCCGGTTCCGTCCAGGCCAACAACCAGGCCGTAGCCGACCAGCACGTTGTTGCGCACGCCGGCGAAATCGGCGATGTCGCGCACCTGCTCGGCCGCCGCCCCGACCGGGAGCAGCAGGCAGGCGAGACAGAGCAGCCGGCACAGCGCCCGGCATGCCGTAGTGGCGAAGGACGCGGGTCGGGCACGGGAAACGGAATCAGCCATGTCAGGATGCATCAGAATGGGGACACATTGAGGAAGAAGCGCTGCAGCCAGCCCATGTGCTGGGCCTCGTTGATGTAGCCATCGCCGACGTATTCGATGCGGGCATCAGACACCAGGGTCGACGACACCGTGTTCTGCACGGTGATGGTGCGCGGATTGACCATGCCGGAGAAGCGGATGAACTCGGTGCCCTGGTTGATGGCGATCTGCTTTTCGCCGACCACGCGCAGATTGCCGTTGGGCATTACCTGCAGCACCGTCACGGTGATGGTGCCGGTGAAGGAATTGTTCGCCCGCGATGCGCCGCTGCCGGCAAAGTCGTTGCCGCTCGAGGCGTCGGCGCCGAACTCGCCCACCTTTTCCGGCTTGTCCGAAGTCGTGGAGAAGCCCAGCGACATTCCCCCCGAACGGTTGGCATTGGAGGCCGAGTTCTTGCTGGCGCTGACCTGCTCATTGAGCACTATGGTCAGGATGTCGCCAACCATCCGCGGACGGCGGTCCTCAAACAGAGGCTGGTAGATATGGCCGGTCTGGAAGATGGAGCCATTGGCCTGCCTGGGCGGCATCCGGGGAGCCTCCATCGGCTCATCCCGGACCACCGAAGTCCGCGGCAGCTGCGCGCAGCCGGTCGCGGACAGCAGAGCGGCCAGCAGCAGGCCCTGGCCCGGGCGAAGCCTACATGGACGGAACACTCGACTATTCCTCGCCATGCGCTTACAGCTGGGTCAGACGCGCGAGCATCTCGTCCGAGGTTTCCACGGCCTTGCTGTTGATCTCGTAGGCACGCTGGGTCTGGATCATGCTGACCATCTCTTCCACCACATTGACGTTGGAGGTTTCCACGTAGCCCTGGTAGAGGCGGCCAGCACCGTTGGTGCCCGGGATGTTCTCGTTGGGCGCCCCCGAGCTGGCGGTTTCCAAGTAGAGGTTCTCGCCGATGCTCTGCAGGCCGGCCGGATTGATGAACAGCGCCAGGTTGAGCTGGCCGACCTGGTTGGGCTGGGCGTTGCCGGGCTGGGTCACCGAGACGATGCCATCCTGGCTGACGGTCACCGATAGGGCGTTTTCGGGAATGGTGACGCCACCCATCAGCAGGTAACCACTGGAGGTGACCATCTGGCCGTTCTCGTCGAGCTGGAAGCTGCCGTCGCGGGTGTAGGCGGTGGTGCCGTCGGGCATCTCGACTTGGAAGAAGCCCTTGCCGTTGATCGCCAGGTCGTTCGAGTTTTCGGTCCCCTGCAAGTTGCCCTGGCTGTGCAGGCGCTCGGTGGCCACCGGACGCACGCCGGTACCGATCTGCAGACCGGACGGCAGCTTGGTCTGGGTGGTGTTGTCGGCCCCGGGCTGGCGCAGGTTCTGGTAGAGCAGGTCCTCGAATACCGCGCGGGTGCGCTTGAAGCCATTGGTGCCGACGTTCGCCAGGTTGTTGGCGATCACGTCCATCTGCACCTGCTGGGACTCGAGGCCGGTCTTGGCCGTCCACAACGATCTGATCATCGGTGAAATTTCCTCCGTTCACGGCCGTCGCGACGGCCGCGCCTGTCAGCCCTGCAGGGACAGCAGGCTGTTGGCGCGCTGCGCGTTGTCGTCGGCGCTAGCGATGGCCTTCATCTGCATTTCATAGCGCCGCGCATTGTCGATCATCGCCACCATGGCTTCGGTGGCACTGACGTTGCTGCCCTCCAGGGCACCGGTAACCAGCCGCGCGGTTTCGTCGGCAGCCAGCGGCTGCGGGGCTCCGTCGGCGCCCGGCGGCGCACGGAACAGGCCGTCCTCACCGCGCTCGAGCTCGCCGGGAGCGGCGGTCGCCAGCTTCAGGCGGCCCACCGCGGCGCTGGTATCGGGATCCTGCCCTTCCTCCACCACGCTGACGGTACCGTCGCTGCCGATCGTCACCTCACTGCCCAGCGGCACCAGCAAGGGGCCGCCATCGCCGATCACCGGATGGCCAGCCACCGTCATCATGCCGTTGCCGTCGATCTGCACGTCGCCGCGGCGGGTATAGGCCTCGCTACCGTCGGCGGCCTGTACCGCTAGCCAGGCATCGTCGTCGAGCGCCACATCCAGGCCGCGACCGGTGCGGGTGACCGGCCCCTGTGTGAAGTCGACGCCGACGGTGGCGACCCGCACCGAGGTACGGGTCGGCAAGCCCTCGCCGTCGACCGGCACCGCCTGAAGCTCCATCAGTTGGGCACGGAAGCCCGGCGTCACCGCGTTGGCCAGGTTGTGGCTGACCACCGCCTGCTGGTCGAGGCTCTGCTTGGCGCCGCTCATCGCGGTGAATAGCATACGATCCATGGATCAGGCTCCGTCAGCGGCCGAGGTTGACCGCTTGCTCGAGCACGTCACTCTGGGTCTTGACCGACTGGGCGTTGGCCTGGAAGTTGCGTTGGGCGATGATCAGACTCACCAACTCCTTGGTCAGGTCGACGTTGGAGGTTTCCACCACACCGCTTTCGACCGTTCCGAGCTGCCCGACGCCAGCCATGCCCACCAGGGGCTGTCCCGAAGCCGCGGTTTCCACCCAAACGTTGTCGCCCAGCGGCTGCAGACCTTCCGGGTTGCGGAAACTGGCCAGTTGGATCTGGCCGAGAACTTGGCTCTGCTCGTTGGAGTAGTTGCCAATGATGTTGCCGTTCTCGTCCACGCTGAAACCCACCAGACTGCCGGCGGTGTAGCCGCTCTGGGTCAGGCTGGACACCTCGAAGTCGTTGCCGAACTGGGTGGTGCCGGTCAGATCCAGCTCGAAATCGATGCCGGCGGCGCCATTGGTCATGGCGAAGATGAAGTCGCTTGCCGCATAGGCGGCATCGAGCACGCCGCTGGAAGTGAAATTGACGCTCTGCGAGTTTGCCGATACATCTCCGTCAAGGGCGGCATGCACTTCCCAGGTATTGGTGCCGGTCTTGGTGAAGTACAAGCTCAATTCATGAGCATTGCCCAGGGAGTCGTACACCGTGGCGGTATTGGCGTAGGAATAGGTGGCCGAGTCGGTCGCATCGAAAGTCGCCGTCACTGCATCGGCACCGGCATCCAGATTCAGGGTGGCCTCGACCTCATCCGTCGGACTGGCCTGCAAGCCTTCGGAGGGGATCTGGATGACGCCGTCCGCTCCCATCAAGCGGGCGCCCTGGGCATTCTCCAGGTAACCGTCGGCGCTCAGGCTCAGTTGGCCGTTGCGCGAGTAGACCACCTGGCCGCCCTGCTCCAGCCGGAAGAAGCCCGAACCGCTGATGGCCAGGTCGAGCCCGCGGTCTGTGGTTTCCAGGTTGCCGGAGTTGAAGTTCTGCATCACGGCCGCGACCCGGGTCCCCAGGCCAACCTTGGCACCGGCATAGACGTCGGCGAACAGGGTGGTGGAACTCTTGAAACCGACGGTCTGCGAGTTGGCGATGTTGTTGCTCACCACGTTGAGGTTAGTGGAAGCGGCGTTGAGACCGCTCAATGCCTGCGAAAAACCCATGTTCTGCTCCGTGAAGGTTATGGCGGCCGGCTGCCCGGCTGGCCGGGAATCTTTGATCGGCGGGAGACTTGCTTAGAGAATCTGGCGAATATCCTTGAGAGCGACGCTTCCCTGCACAGCTCCCAGGTCCAACTGCAGCCCCCCGCTGCTGCGGGTGACGCCACTGACCTCGGCATAGTGAAGGGTGGTGTGCGAGAGAGTCTCACCCTCGGCGCTGGCCTTGATGCTTACGGTGTAGGCGCCGTCCGGAGCCGCGCTGCCATCGTCCAGAGTGGCGTCCCAGACGAAGGACTGCACGCCGGCGTCCAGCGCCCCCAGGTCGAACTGGCGCACTACCTGGCCATTGCCGTTGGTGATGGTCACCTTGACCTGATCGGCCGGCTTCGCCAGCTCGATGCCGAACGCCGTCGCTACCTGGTTACCGACCAGTACTTGGTTGCCGGGCACCAGCACGCCATGCCCGACCAGCGCAGCGGCCTGCAGGGCCTGGCTCTCGTCGATCTGCCCAGTGATGCTTTCCAGCGTCGTGTTCAGCTCCTCGATGCCGTTCAGCATATTGATCTGCGCCAGCTGCGAGGTCAGCTCGGAGTTCTCCATGGGATTGAGGGGATCCTGGTTCTGCAACTGCGTCACCAGCAGGGTCATGAAGTTTTCCCGCAGCTCTTCGGCGGTGTTCTTGCTCTGCGTCGTGCCGACATTGCCGTTGAGGGCGTTGACGACCGAAGTGTCGATGGTGCTCATGGAAGAATTCAGCCCTCGCCAAGCGTCAGGGTTTTCAGCAGCAACTGCTTGCTGGTGTTCATCACTTCGACATTGGCCTGGTAGGAGCGCGAAGCGGCGATCATGTTGACCATCTCGTGCACTGGCTCGACGTTGGGCAGGCTCACGTAGCCCTCTCCGTCGGCCAGCGGATGCTCGGGGCGATATTCCTGACGCAATGGCGAAGGATCTTCCACGACCTGAGTCACACGCACACCGCCAATACCTGAGCGCCCCCGAGCCTGGGCTTCGAAGAGCACCTGCCTGGCACGATAGGCCTGACCATCCTCGCTACCCACACTGTCCACGTTGGCCAGGTTGCTGGCGGTCACGTTCATCCGCTGCGACTGCGCGCTTAGTGCCGAGCCGGCGATATCGAAGACACTGAACATCGACATGCTTTTTTACCTACCCCCTTCACTCCGGTTGCATGGCAGTCTTAAGCCCCTGCAGGCGGCTGTTCAAAAAGGTCAGACTGGCCTGGTAGCGCACCGTGTTGTCGAGGTACTGGGTCCGCTCGCGATCCATGTCCACGGTGTTTCCGTCCAGGCTGGGCTGGTCAGGAACCCGATAGAGCAGCTCGCGCACCGCGAACGCCTCTGAGGTTCCCTGCAAATGCCGCGATGAGGTGGTCGTCAGGCGCATGGAGGAAACCCTCCCCCCATCCTTGACTGCCCTGGCCAGCTCACGGGAAAAGTCGAAATCCCGCGCACGAAACTCCGGCGTGTCAGCATTGGCGATATTGCCGGCCAACACATGCTGGCGCTCGGAGCGCAGACTCAAGGCTTCCTGTTGAAAGCGCAGCGAGGCATCGAGTTTGTCGAGCATGCCTGCGATTCCTTATTGGGTCATTTATGTAGTGGCAGAATAGCGGCACACTTTCCAGGGCAAAGGCAGAAACAGGCCCGCATTTACCGACCAATTCTGCCCTTGTCCCAGCGGCCTACTCCCTAGAATTTCTGCCTCGCCGCCGACGGAACAACCGCATGTCGAGTCTTCCTCCGCTTCGCCTCCCCTTGAAGGTGCTGCTATGCCTTCTGGCCTGGCTGCCAAGCCAGCCGGCCGAGGCCGCGCCAGACCTGCTGGAAACCAGGGTCCGCGAACTGATCCTGCAGCGCTTGCCAGCCGGCGATCGGCAGGACGTGCGCATCGAGATCGAGCGCCCAGCCGCCAGCTTTCCCGACTGCGACGACCCCCAGCCGTTCCTGCCGCAACCCAACCAGCGCTTACAGGGACGGCTCACCATGGGCGTTCACTGTCCTGGAGAAAGCCAGCCGCACCGCTACCTGCAGGCCTCCATCGGCATCCTTGGGGAATACGTGGTCGCCCGGCGCATGATCGAGCCCGGCGAAATCATCGAGCCCAGCATGCTTGCGATGCGAGAGGGCCGATTGGAGCGCCTGCCTCGCAACGTTGCGACCTCAGCAGGAGAGATTCTCGGTATGCAGGCCATTCGCGCCTTCGCCGAGGGCAGCACACTCCGGCGCAACGCCCTGCGCACCCCCGAACTGATCGAGCGCAATGCCCGAATTGTCTTCGAGGCTCGGGGACCCGGCTTCATTGTCAGCCGGGAAGCCACCGCACTCGACAGCGGCGGCCTGGACAGCGAAGTACGAGCACGCACCGAAGGGGGGAAAATACTGCGCGGCAGGGTCATTGGTCGCAATCGACTACAGGCCAGCCAGTGAGCCCCAGCTGGCAGCTTTCGCATTTTGGCAAACTGGCAGTTCAAGTTTGCCTGCCAGGGGCCGATACTTCGTCTTGGAAACATTGCGAGAGAAAGCCACCGTGAAAATCGACAGCTCTACCCTACCGACTGCTGCACAGCTGCCCGAAATCAGGGAGACCAGCCCTCGCATCCGCCGCGACGAGCCCCTTGCACAGCCGGAATCGCCCGCCGCAATTGCCCACATCAGCCAGGCCGCAGAGGCGGATGCAACGCAAGACATCGATATAGTCCGTGTCGCAGAAATCCGCCAAGCAATTGGCGAAGGTCGCCTGCAGATTCGCCCTGAACGCATAGCCGAAGGATTGATCGAGAGTGTCCGCGAATTACTCGACGACGCCGGGGCTTGAGTTTTCTCGCCTGAAAGGACTTCCATGAGCCTGAGCAAGCACCTTGCGACCCAGCAACAGACCCTGCGGCGCTTTATCGGACTGCTTGAAGAGGAGCAGCAAGCTCTGATCAAAGCCGATATCGATGGCCGACGCCTGACCGGCCTGGCCACCACAAAGCAGACGCTGCTTGCCGAACTCGAACACCTGGAAAACCAGCGCAGCAACGCCCAGATCAAGCTTGGCTACGGCGCAGGACGCCGCGGAGCCGAACAAGCCGCCCTGGATGCCGGCTGCCTTCCAGCCTGGCAACGCCTGCTCGAATTGGCCACCCATGCCCAACTGCTGAACCGCCTCAACGGTGACACCATTCGCAATCGCCTGGGACACAACCAGCGCATTCTGAACTTCCTGCACGAAGCGGCCGGACATTCCCTCTATGGGCCGGATGGACGCTCCCGACGCCATGGCAGCTTCTCCGGGCTATCGACCTGAAAGGCCGGAGAAAGCAGTAAGGACAAAAGGACACGGCCATTGCAGACCGCCCGACATATCCACCCTGAAAACGCAAAGGCCCCGATCTCTCGGGGCCCTTGTTTTCAATCTGGCGGTGGGGGAGGGATTCGAACCCTCGATACGGTTTCCCGTATACACACTTTCCAGGCGTGCTCCTTCAACCGCTCGGACACCCCACCGGACATCTACGGACCTTCTTGCCCGTCGACGGCGCGTAATCTATCCGAACAACGATTAGAAAGCAAAGCTTTTTTCAAAAAATTCATGCGCTTAGCCGGAGAGTCGGATCCGCAGCACCTGCTCGCCATGGCGAAATGGCGCCATCCTGGGCCAGGCCAGAGCCAGGGAAGCGAAGAGACTGCTAAAGAACAGCTGAACCACTCCCCAAGGGCTATGGCTCAGCGGAGCCAGAGCCAAGCCAATCAAGGCCACGAGCGCCAGCCCGGCCAAGCTGGCCCCAGTAGACGCGTTGGAAAGTTTGCACCGAATCATCGGCATGCCTCCTTTCACCCAGAAATGCGTCACCATATTGCGCGGACAACAGCACAGCCAATTACCTCTACCCAAAATTCAATAGACCGCACATTAATGGGGACAGCCAAGTCAGTTTTGGGCGGTGAATCACCATAACGCCCTGAATCCCACTGTTTCCCAAGTTTCGGACAGATGGCCATAAACATGGCCCCTTCGGAACATGCCCTAGCCGGCGAACACAATCGCATGGATGGTCAATACCAATAACAAAATGATATAAAAAACAAAAAACACGCAAAATCCTTCTACATGCCCGAGTGAAAATCCTTTAAAGTTTTCCCTATGAGTCAGCACCCTTCGAAATGAAAGGGAGTCACCTCATGGCACAAGACATGCATTGTAAAAATGACCCAATGTCATATCAACAATAAGAAAGGCAGAGCATGTTCAGACAACCCAAAAAAGTCAGGCAAGTCGGCCTGATCGTTTTCACCATCCTGGTGCTCCTGATCCTACCCAACCTGAACCATTTGATGGGGTAGAACGCTGTCGCCCGGTGCATCCATCGACTCAACGTACCGTCGACAGCCACCAGGCCAGCAATGGCAGAAGCAAACCGAACGCCAGAAAGGTCGAGCACAACACCGGACTCGCCACCGGCTCCGGGGAGCACACGGCGAACAGGAACTGGTAGTTGAATACCACTACCGGCATGGCCGACTGCGTGACCACCCCCCCTGCGCCAGCGATGACAGCCCCGGCACCAGGCCGCGCCGGCTCTGCAGAGAATCCGCAGCGCACCGAGCAGCATGCCCTGACCCAAGCTGGCGGGTACGGATGCTGGCCAGCGCACGCCCAGGGTGATCAGCATCACCGGGATGGCCATGCCACCGAGCAGTTGCACGGTATTGCCCTGCCAGAGCGGCACTCAAGGTCGAGCAGCAGGATCGGCAGGACCAATCCGAGACCGACAATGATCGGGTTGACCAACAGCCTCCTGAAGGAATGCTCGGCGCCGGAAAGCACCATGCCCAAGGTGAAGTATCCCACCGAAAGCACCAGAAAGAAGGCCACTGCTAGCGCCAGCCCCTCCTCGCCGAAGGCATGAAGGCTGATCGGCAACCCCCTGTTGCCGGAATTGAGGTACAGACTCCCGCCACGATCACGATAAAGATGGGCGCCATCACGACAAACAACTCAGCCAGCAGGGCTTTTTCCTTAACCGGTCGATAGGAAGCCGTACATCCTGGCTGCTTGGTCTCAGGAAGTAGTGGTTTGAGTCGCTTTTAAATTGCCATGGAACTGTATGCCACTGCTCCAGGTTACTAATCTTTTAAAAAGTAATGTCATGCTGCTGTATATCGGCAGTCCGGGTGGCGGAAAAACGATCTCACCAGCTCCGGCAACTTCTGGATTCTGCGCAGC